>NZ_JAUOSJ010000020.1:0-50953 GCF_030548385.1 Agarivorans sp. 1_MG-2023
ACAGTGTGGCTCTAGTTTGACTAACCCACGATAAACGCAGGAGGTCGGCACTTTCACCAGGGATCATTATGTCTATACGTTTCTCATGGATAGATGGAATAATCTAAAATCGCACTTCGAAAAAGATGGCTCACTGAGAGACATCATTGTAACTTCAGATTCTTATGAATCTTGGAGCCTATTTTTTGCTGCCCTAATATCTGCTGAATATTCCCACACTTTTAAACACGGTGATATTGTTTGTACTTTGCCAAATTCAATTGATTCAATTTGGGGCTTACAAAATACGGAGCCTACTTTACTTTCAATAGAAGTCGGTGAATTACTAATTAACTGCCACTTTTTCAAAAGCTATGAAATTGAATTCGATTTAGATCCTAAAGATATAAACTCTAAAAGTGACTTTGTTGTTTTACTTAACTTCTTAACATGGTTAAATAAATCAATTAAAAGTAGTGTTGTTTTAACTCACGAGAACTCCAGAGATGAGGTCATTTTTAGCGTTGAGTAAAAACGTATAACAAGCTGTTCAAGCGGGACAATGTAGTTGATCCGATTCAGTAGACACTTCATTCAAACAAGATGAGGTGTTTATGCCAGCTTATAAAACAGGTAAAAAGACTCAGCAATATTCGGTGGAGTTTAAGGCCACTGCCGTCAAATTAACTCACCTAGCGAGTGTTACAGTTAAAGGGGTAGCGGAGTCTCTTGATACCCATCCATTAATGTTACAGCCGCTCTCCGAACACTCCCGACAAGCCTATCTACCCTTTGCATATCTACTTTTGGTGTAGCTAACAATACTGTGATGTTCGCATTCAAGTTGCAGATCTAGCTTTCACAAATCTCTATTGATTCATTTGTTATTTAAATAGTAATGCGAGTAAAAAATGTTATTCTGATTTTTATAACATGACTGATAAGAGGGATCTTATGACTACACATAAGAAGAAAGGATTCACCCTGTTAGCGATTAACTTTGTAGTACTAATCATCGCTTATGTGCTGTTAAAGCTTGAGATAGGAGGCTTGCTTCCTGGGATTTTAATGGTTAGTGAGTTTTTTGTAATAATCATGATTGCAGTTCGCTATTTTGTTTATGACGAGAATGAAACGCCCCAGTCGGTGCTAGATGACTTTGCAAAAGATGTGGCTAAATCTGAGACGGATGCTTACAAAATTCGTTCAGGTCGAGATTGATGAGTTACCATTGCAGCACACGGTTTATAAATACAAACCGGCTAATAAGCTACTCCAAGGGGTAAAATGGAGCAGCCCTCAGCAAGGCTTAAGTTGTAGATTCTTTTTGTTCAAAAGCGTTTAAGAACGCCAGTGTAAACCTTACCCCTGCCATTCTCTTGTCACGCACTTTCGTCAAACTGATTGTATTGCCACCAATATATTCAATAGCTGTTTGGCTAGTTAGCTGAGAGAACGCCCCGTAAGCGACAGTAGCCTCTCGATTGCCGAACGAATAAATCATAGATAACAAGGTATTAAACGTTATGGGGAGCTGTACTTTTACATACGTTTAATGATAAAACCCACATCAAATAGTTACACAACAAGGTTCTATATAAATGAAAGGCGCAGGTGGAAGTTCTGGTGGCATTGGGCACTTTTTTATTGGTTTAGTCATGATGTGTGGTGGTTTCTACATGCTGCTAAACGCCATTTCGGTTACGTCTAACTTTGGTATGGGATCGAGGTTATATCACTTTAGTGCCTTAGGTGGATTTAGTGTTACCAGCGGTACCGTTATGATCCCTTTTATTTTTGGTGTGGGCTTAATTTTTTACAACTCGAAAAACATCTTAGGTTGGGTACTGTCTATAGGCTCTCTTGCTGCACTGTTATTTGGTGTTATATCTAGTGTTCGCTTTAGCATGCGCACCATGAGCTCTTTTGATCTTATCGTTATTTTGGTTCTTGCTGTGGGTGGTTTAGGGCTATTTTTACGCTCACTTAAAACCTTAGACGCACGTTATAGCTAGTAAAAATCTACGCTTAACCAACTAAACCAAAAGCTGCAACACAAGGTGCTTTAGCTAGCGAATTAAGACAGTGATGGCTTAACGATAAGTCGGTAATAATATTACCGACTACGCTCAGTGAATGATGAGGCCTCGAGTCACCAAAGGATGATGGCTGCAATGCATGGCCTCTAAGCGAGTAATGCTATTTGACGCCAAACGGTAGCGAATTGAACCAGACAAATTGCCTGCTAAAAACCCCGTATTCCAATCACTATAGATGTACTCGAACAACTAGCTGTGCTCGAAAGTGGTAAGTTAAATAATTGAAATTTTAACGGTATGTGTTGTTAGTCGCTGTTTAATTAACGTAAACCCACACTTCCCCGCTTTTGCTTAACCCAAGCTAAACCATCATTTTTGTATGATTATTAAGTAAGTCCCTCAATGGTGCTATCGGCATAGTTAGGCCTTTCATGCTTAAGGCCTGTATCTGAACTAAGCTCACAAATTATTTATATGTATTATTAAATTATATTAATACGATCACTTTTAATTGCTATTTATTGAGTAAGATATTGGTAGCTTATTTTCTGCTCAACTAACACTAAACAAAGAAAAGGAGATTCTATGTACCCTAGAAAGTGCTTATCCGTTGTTCTGGGTTTAATTCTTGTAGGATGTAATAGCAGCACCGATTCCCCTACTACGCCAAGCGCCCCTGTTGATCCGCCGGTGGTGATAGACCCACCCACTGAGCCCGATCCCTCTACGCCAGATCCCACCGTTCCAGAACCGAGCTTTGGTTTACCCGAAGGTGTACTCACGGTGCCAGATGTTTCATGTAGCCAAGTATTTGATTCAACATCAGCACTGGTAGATGCCACCTCAAAAGAAATGGAAGCTGGCACTACTCTTTGCTTAGCCGACGGCGAATACAGTGGTGATTTTGCATTTAGCTTTGGCGGCGCTGGCACACTAGAACAGCCCATTACCATTGCTGCACAAAATCCCGGTAAAGCGATTCTAAAAGGCGGAGAAGTGGGCATTAATATGGGCGGTTCTTACACCCAGCTGCAAGGCCTTATTTTTGATGGGGTGGAATATGGCAGTAACCTCATTGCCACCCGCTTTGGTACTAACGATTTATGTCACCATTGCCGGATTAGCGAAATCACCATTGTTGATGCTAAGGCGCAAGATGACTATGGCATTTTGGTACATATTTATGGCAAAAATGTCTGGCTTGATCATAGCGTGATTAGCGGTAAAACCGTGGCAAACCCTATGATATCGTTTAACCGTTGGGTAGATGATGCTTGGGATGAAGCCACTAAACTGGCCGAGCTTGCACAAGGCATTGTGGTGTACAACAACTACATTGCTAACCGCCCGCCAGCAAACAATAAAATGTATGCGGGCAGCAGTGATAATGATTATGAAGCGATTCGTACCGGCTTAAGTTTTACCCACCATTACCCAGGTGATTCTTTTATTGTGCGAAACGTGTTTGAACGCATTCAAGGCGAAGCCGAGGTTATCTCTAACAAGGGCTCTAATAACCTTATTGCTTACAATACCATTCGCAATAGCTATGGCTCGCTCACCAATCGCCATGGCAATAGCAACAAAATTGAACACAACTTTATTCTTAGTGAAGATTACCCGCTCGCTGGGGGAATTCGTATAGCTGACGACGGCCACTCGGTAGTGAATAACTACATTGAGGGAGCGCGTTATCAAAATACTAGCCATCATGGCGGTATTGTTTTGCTTGGTTATGATGGCGCGGGAGATGGCGACAACGGCTATCAGCAAGTAGAAAACGTGCACGTTGCCAACAACACCATTGTAGACAGCGTAAATAGCTTAAATATTGATGGTGGGGGTAAGCCTCAGCAACCAAAGAATATTTACTTAGCTAACAACTTGATAGACCACGCCATTGGGCCGGTAATCACCCAAGCTGAGCGCGGCATGCTGCCCGATTCTAACGTGGTAGGAAATATCTTTTACGGCCAATCTTTTGCCGATGATGATGCCGTAGCATTAGGCACAGCAGGCATTGAGTTTTACAGCGCCAACTTGGAAAAAGGCGAAGAAAATTTATATCGCCCTTCTGCTAGCTCCCCCAATTTGGATGCGGTAAGTGACTACAACAAAGCAGATTTTGCCAATGTTAGCCTAGATATGGACGGCCAAACACGCTCAACCATTAGTAGCGTGGGCGCCGACGAAGTACTCGCTAGCAGCATTGCCTTAACACCGTTGAGTTATGAAGACGTAGGCCCAAGTAGCTACCGTTTGAGCAAGCCACAAGCCACCATGCTTGAGACCAGCATTAGTAACCCCGCCTTTGATGATGGTTTAACAACTTGGGCCAACAGCGGCGCAGAGTTAGTGAATGGCAGTGAGGCCTTTTCGCGTAACGCCAGCGCCAAGGTGAGTGGCACTAGTCGCCTAAGCCAAACGGTTTCACTTACGGCCAATACGCCTTATGTAATATCGGCCTTTGTTAAAGGCAGTTATCAGCTTGCCTTGGGCGATTTGGTCAAGCACTCGGGTGTTGCTTCTAGCAGTAAATATCAGTGGGTAAGCGCCGAGTTTAACTCTGGCAGCGTAACTGAAGCAGACATAAGCTTAAGTTTGCCCGAGCAAATTACCACCGATACCGAACTAGCAGACGGTCACTTAGGTGAGTTTCGTAGCAACAGTGGCTCAAGTACGGTTTGGCTACAAAATGAGGGTGACAGCGCAGGCTTAGGTGATGTAGGCAGCTCTGGCGATACCGCCTTTAGTGATAGCGGCTCTGCTAGCAGTGGCTCGGCACGGATCCGCTTTAAGAAAAGCGGCACTAATCACAACTTTGCCGCTACCCCTGGTTTATCGCAAATGGTGGCGAATATTCCGCAAAATACAGATTTACGCTATTCACTTTATTACTGTGATAACAAAGGTGATAACTCATTAAGTACATTACATTACGGGCTTAAAGATTCTTCTGGCGACATTGTTGCTGAAGCTTTCGCTCATGTAAAAGATCTTAATGATGCACCACAAGGCGATGTAAAAAGCTGCTTTAAGCAGGTGAGTTTAAGTGTTAACTCTGCAGCCAATACCAGCCTAGAAGTGTTTGCTTACATGACACTAGATACCAGCACTTACAGCGAGGCTGAGATCTATGCTCACCAGCAATTTACTGACGACGAAGTGGAAGTGCGGATTGACGAATTTAGCTTAACTTACTCGGCAGCACCGAATGGCGCTAGCGAAGGTTATTTTGACGATATTCGATTAATGAGCCGCCAAGATTAGCCCACCCCAACAAAAGAGCAGTAGCTAGCTACTGCTCTTTATTGCTATTTAGCGACACGCCTATTCAATTAGTTAACTATTTGCTTAGCCATTATTGGCAAGTGTAACCAGATACAACATTGCCGTTTTTATCGTAATACTGCGGCGCATTACCAGTGCCGTTAAACGCACTTTGGTTGTAGCGAATATTAGTATTAGTACCACGTGCAGTACTTGTGCTTAAGCCACAAGGCACATTGTAAAATGACGCGGTAACTTGATAAGGATTACGCGTGGTAAATTGCGACGCATCATTGTCTTGAATCACCAAGTTAGAAAAACCAAAACCTAAGATGGTGTTCTCACCAGTGCCCTTAAAAGTATTTCTTACCAAGGTAATATTTTTACTGGCTTGTGCGTGATTTAACGGTGCGTGATGGTCTTGAAAAGACAGTACATTAATTCCAGTGGCAAAGTTACCCGACGCACCCACCGTAATGGTATTACTGTCGACAACAATATTGGCAGCGTTGTGTTCTACGTTAATGCCAGCGGTAAAGTTGTTTTCGATATCAGCTGAAGAGTTAATATCATCTTCAGTGGTACTTACAGTGTTACCAGACACACTTAAATTAGCCACTGTAGCCAGCGCAATACCAAACTCATTCGCCCCTTCCACTATGTTGGAATTAACCTGAGAGCCGTTAGCAAACACCACTGGTTTATCACTAAACTGAGCACGAGCAGCTGCATCAAAGAAAGGAATATTGGTAAAACTTGGCGGTACATACACGCCATCGTTACCGGCATCTACCGAGATACCCAAACGCACTCGATTACCACGAATTCGGTTATTAGAAATGTTTAATGTGCCGCCATTTAGCACCACGTTATTGGCATTCACATTCCATACATTGTAAACACGACCAACATCGCGAAGCAGCTCCACGCTGCGATTCACTTTTATAAAATCGTTGTTACTAATGGTGAGGTTGTGAGGGATCAAACCAGAAGACGCAATACCCACAGGTGTGTTTTCAAAGGTATTGTTCTCAATGGTGATATTAGTAATTTGCTGATAAGCATCTTCGTAAGGAATGTTAATTAATCGCGCATTTGAATGATCATTACCGGCCTCTGCGGCTACTTGCGTATTGGTATTTTGACCATTTTGGTCAATCAGCAATAAGTTGCGAATGGTTACGTTCGGGCTTTGAATATTAAACAAAGGCTGGAAACCGTCTGTAGACGTTCTTATCACCCTGCTTACTCGAAAGCCTGAATCACCTTGAATTATCACCGGTGTTTGTACATCAATCTGTTGGCCAGTAAATATACTGCCTTGAATGGTAATAACGTCAACACCAGGTCCATTATTGGCGGCATCAGCTAACCGTGCTGATAACTGAGATGCGCTATTTGCCGTAAAGTTTGCTGCGCTCACTCCATGACTAAGTGCTAAACCCGCCACCAAGGCAATTAAGCTGGGCTTGAATAGGCAACGAGGTGACAAAGATGTATTCCAATTTTTATGCGCAATCATAGACATGAATGACTCTCCTTTGGTTAAATTCAACGCAAAGCTAACACCACTCATCAACAAAAAGAACACAATTGGATTACCAATTTTATCTTTTGTTAACCTATCTGCAGAAAATTTTATTTATCTATTTTAATAATGAAACTGAGAACTCAATCACTACAATCTTCCGTAAGCAATGCTTAAGGAGCAAATAAAGCCAACTAAACCACTAATAAATAGTGAAAATACAGGCAAGAACAGTTATGGACCAATGACTTGGTTTACGCTAAGTAAAAGGGAAGTATTGTTGAATGGGGGAATCTAGAAGGTGAACAAAAAAGGTTAACCAAATTGACCTTTAGTTAACGCTGGCAGCTCTTTTGTTGATACATTAATTGATCGGCTTGCTCTAAGGCGCTTTCAATGCTTGGGAAAGCAGCAAAATCTACGTCTAATAAGCCAAAGCTAAAACGTAATTTATACGCGAGCTTATTCTCTTCTGCAGCCGCTTCTAAGTCTGCGGCAAAGCGCTGCAAAATCTCTTTGGCATCGGCAGCTTCGGTGTCGGTAAACAACACCACAAACTCATCGCCGCCCATACGAGCAAACAAATCAGACTCGCGAAACGAACCACACATTTGCTCAGCAAATAGTTTTAGCGCTCTGTCTCCTTCAGCATGACCATGCTCATCGTTAATCGGTTTAAACTGGTCTAAATCCATGTAGGCAATAGCCAAGGAAATCTTTTGGCGACGACACATGGCATAAGAGTAGTCAGCCAACTTCATAAAACCACGTCGGTTTGAAATACAGGTTAACTCGTCGGTGCTGGCCAGCTGTAAGGCTGCTAACTCTTGTTCCACCATAACCGCTAAGTCGTCTAAGGCGATTAAATCGTCGGCACTTAAACTTTTCGGTTTAGTGTCAATAATGCATAAGGTTCCAATTTTTTCGCCATCGGGGGTGGATAACGGATGACCAGCATAAAAGCGAATGTTTGGGTAACCGGTAACTAGAGGATTATCGGCAAAACGAGGATCGCTAAGCGCATCTTCAATTTGAAAGGTTTCATCACCCAATATTGCATGGCCACAAAAAGAGATGTCGCGAGGTGTTTCACTGGCATCAACGCCGAAACATGATTTAAACCACTGACGGTTTTCATCAACCAAGCTCACCAAGGCAATCGGCACGTCGAATAGTCGTTTAGCCATGCGCGTAATGCGATCGAATCGCTCTTCTGGCTGGGTGTCCAAAATATCGAGCTCTTTTAACGATTTAAGCCGACTATCTTCATTTACTGGTGTACTTGGTGCTTGCATATCCAACTTCTACATTGGCCGTAAGATTCACTATTGGCTGTTAAATCAACATCCTAGTTATCGTATTGCCGTTAACAATCATTCAAATTTAGTATCTACGGCAAGTCAATAAATGGCAAGTTTATTAATAACAAATATGTCTATATGTAACATAATTGTTAAGTAGCCTTACGAGTACCGTTCCTGCCAAGGCAGAGACATTCGCTAACATGGCGGCTTTTGTAAGCTAGGTAGGGCTTTCCATTTTGCAAGCTTGTTGGCCTTAAGCGGGCGTATTTGTCGCCAAATAAACCACCAGGTTAGACGAGAGCAATCTGTTTGCTGGGCTTGCTCTGCTAATCTGGCCCATTTATCGGTACACAGGTATTCACTCAGCTGCTGCGTAGCGCTGTACTCGGTTAATCGTAGATAGACCAAACGGCGCAACTGTTGTTGATTGTTAGACACTAAAGCCTGCACAAACATTACATTGCTAGGCAAAGGATGATGGCGGTAATAAGCCCCTATTCGCCAAAGTAACATCGCCGCTGCAAGCAACACTACAAGGCCAACAGTTAAGCCATATTGATGAGCGCGAAGCCAAGAACTCAAACTGTGTTTTACGCTAAAACTCCGCCCCGGCAGACTCAAAACCTTGAGGCTATTGCTTGATGTATCCCACCAACTTAGCGTTAACGGCGGCAACACTAACTCACCACCGCTTTGCAACAAATACACTTGCTCTTGCTGTTTAAGCGAACGGTAGTCTCCACGAGCACTACTATCGTTGAGGTGATTGGGTTTTGGGTACATTTGATAAAGCTGATTGAGCTCATTATCTAAAAGATTGGGCAACAGAATTGATAAGGTATTTTGCCCGGTGATTTGTACCCGTCGAGTAATCGCATCACCGGCAACCAACTCACTATTGCTAAGCACCCACTCTTGGCTTATTTCTATATCGCTAGCCACTGCCCACTGGTCATTTTCATTAAGCAAACCCGTTGGCATCATCGCATTGAGCCTATGTGGCTGAGTGTACACAAATCCGCTGGCCTCTTTACCTGGCGCTGTAGACACTTTAATTTGCAAAGGTATCGCGGGAAGCGTGTACTCACCAGAAGCCTGCGGATATAAGGTTAGCTCCCAGCGCTGGCGAGACCATGTTTCACCATTGCGGCGCTCGGTGTAGTTCGTCGCCAGTAAGTTACGCTGCTTAGCAATCAAGTTAGGCACATCGATATTACCAATGCGCGTTCCACCGGTGAACCAACGTGTGGTAGCCACCTCTATGTATAAAACAGCCTGCTGTTTTACAGCAACGTTTAGCACCTTATCAGAGGGTTCATCGCTATCCCCTAATGCTACCCACGACCTTACTTCCAGTTGCTTATTAGCAATCAGTGAATCTAATTCGTTGGCGATACTTGGAAAGCTACAAAATACTGTACTAACAACCAACACGAACAAGCAATAGTAAGTGTTTACCGCTCTCATCACCCTTCTCCTTTGCTTGCTAGCTCAGCCGCTTTAGACACCGCTTGTTGTTGCTGAACGCGAAATTTGCTTCTTAAAAACAACTTGGGATCGGCTTCAACCCGTTGTAACCATTTATCCGCTAATTCTTCGCTGCCAAGCAGCTGTTCAGCGGTCAGCGTTTGGCTACGCATATCATGAGCCATTACCTGCTCATCGGCGCCGTCTGAAGTTTGTGGCTGGTCATCGGGCAACGCTATAGAGCCTTCAGGCTCATCTGGAGAACTGGTTTGGCTTTCACTAAATTGGTTAATTTCATCAATGATTTTTTGCACTTCTACCAGATTATGCTGAGCAGCTGAATGGTTAGGTGTTTTATCTAAGATATACTGATAGAGATTACGAGCCGCAATATACTCACGCTGATGGGCTAAGGCGTTGGCGGCATAAAACAAAGCATTGTTAGACTCTACTTGTAGGAAGTACTGGTGCGCTAAGTCAAAGCGCTTAGCGTAGTAGTAAGCCACGCCCTTATCCAAAGGCTGAGTATAACGCTCGGCTGCTTTTTCATATTGGTATCGATTAAAATACCACTGGCCTTGTTGGTCGCTGGTTAGCCACAAGTTCATCCAAGCTTGTTGGCTTTTACTCCACAACGTTTCCTCGGTGAGCGGTGCTTGCGCCTTGCTTTCAACCATGGTTGCAAACGCATTCGGTGAGGTGACTAACGATAAACCGACACACCCCACTAAACACCATTGCACTAACCAACCGCGCCTAAACCACAGTAAAATCAAAATGCTAAATGGGAACAGTAGGTAATAGCCCATGTCTTGCCATGGCATGGCGGAGTCGCCACTTAGCTGCATGTGCCGCTCTACTTGCTGGTTTAGCCATTGAACATCGTCTGCGTCGATAGTGACTGGCTGCATACGCCCATTGCTGGCACTTGCGAGCTGCTTTAATGAGGCTATGTCGGCTTGCCCGCTATTGCTGTTGGCCATAGTGAGTATCAACAATTGCTGTGGATGTTTGGCAAAAAATTGCTGGTAAGCACTTATCGCTTCAGTATCAACGCCATCGCTAATTAACAGCACAGACCCAGTTTGTTGGCTTGCTGCAAATTGCTGTTCGATCAACGGTAATGCGCTGGCCGCAGATTTACCACTTAGTGGCATAATATCGGGGTCAATGGCGGCTAGAAATGGCGCAAACACTGCTTTGTCTTCAGTGAGTGGCATGGCTAAATGAGCAGAGCCAGCAAACACCACCAAACCGGTTTTACCTCCTGCACGCAGCGCTAATAAGTCAGAGATTTTCTGTTTTGCCCGCTCAATACGACTGGGGGCAATATCTTGCTCCAACATAGATAAACTGTTGTCGAGAACAATCAATAACGAGGCTTTATCTTCACCAAAAGGCGAGGCCTGTCGCTGCCACGTTGGGCCTGCACTCATTACAATAGCCAGCAGAGCCATTAGCGCCAATAACTTAAGCGGCAATAACTTTTTCCACCCTGCATCCCCAACAGTTAAGGCTTTACGTAGGTGTTTAGGTAACTCAACCAATGCTTGGCTCTGCTGGTCGCGCTGCCAACGAACCCATACAATGGCCGAAAATGGCAGTAAACACAGTAACCACCATGGGCGAATAAAATGAAATTGGCTTATTATTTGTTGCCAAAATAATCCATCAAACATCGGTGTTACCTCTCGCTAGCTGGCGAAAAGTCATCACTGAAAAGGCCAGTAAATACATTACTAATACCAGCGCTATTGGGTAAAAATGCACGGCTTGTTTGGGTCGGTAACTAATACTGTTAAACAACTGGGGTTCCAACTCATCAACTTGTTGGTAAGCCTCATCTAACTGTTGCTGGTCTAAGGCTTGAAAAGAGCGACCGCCACTTAAACTGGCCAAACTATTGATGACATCCATATCTAAGGCTGCTTCTCCAACCGTATTTGGATCGCCCATGGCAATGCTATGAATACGCACACCTTTAGCGGCAGCCACCTTGGCTGCATCTAAGGGCTCTACAAAGCTACCACTGTCATTACCATCGGTAAGCACTATCACCACTTTTTCGCGGTCGGCATCATCGTTATTTTCAAAGCTTTTAATTGCTAAACCCACCGCATCTCCTAAATAGGTGCTCTGCCCCGCCATTGCTACCTCAGCTTGTTGCAACAAGGCTTGCCATACCGTTAAGTCGGCGGTAAATGGGCTTTGAATAAACGCTGCATCACCAAATAAAATCAACCCCAGTCGGTCGCCTTTACGCTGTTCGGCAAAGCTATTCAGCACGCCTTTAGCGGCATCTAAACGACTAATAACTTGCCCTTGTGGCGACATAAAGTCTCGTTCATCCATAGAGCCAGAAAGATCTAATACCATCATTACATCTCGCCCTAATTGCTCTCGAGTTTGCGCTTCGCCCAATAACACCGGCTTAGCTAACGCACTAACCACTAATAACCAACTCAGTAGCAAAATCACCCGTTGCCACCAATGCGGCCGTAATTCACTGGCACCAGAGCTGGGTTTTTCATCTAAGGCTTGCAGTAAAGAGGAAAAAAACGGTACTCGAATTGCGCTTTGCTTGGTGCGATAAGCAGGCAGTAAGCGATAAACCAATAGCGGCAGTGGTAACACCAAAAACCACAGCGGTGCAGTAAACTCTAGGGTGTTGACCCAAGCAATACTAAGCATGATGCGCCGCCTGTTTGCGCCAAAACGCCCGCAGAGAAAATGCCTGAGGCCCTTGGTGGTGGTTTAACCAATGCTCGCTCAGTAGCAATAAGTCGTTCAACTGTTGCTCGCTCAACACTTGCGAAGAATCAAACAAACTACGCTGCCAGCGTTCGCCGAGTGGCTTGTTAAAGCCTCCACCGAAAAACTGATTGCTGAGTAGCGTTGACGACGGACGCTCAACCACGAGTTTTTCATCAAGCAGCCCCAAAAACTCATTGCCACTGGCTTTAGCCATACTAGGTTCCAAATAAGCCAATGCGGTTTTCAGAACAAAAAATACTCGTGTTGCTTGCTGCTCTGTCGGTAACTCGCTAACGCCAGCTAAGGCGCTTAAGGCTTCTTTTCGATAACGGTTTAGCCAACAAAAATGTATGTACTTCGCCAGGTGAAAAACCGCAAACAACACCAAACAAAGGGCGACCAATTGCCAACCTAGGGTTTGAGGCCACCAGCTAACCACTGGTAAAACATCAATTTCAGCAAAGTTTTTTAGCATGTAAGAGCTAGGCGGAATATGAGTGCTCATTTCAAGCCTCCCAAGCTTTTACAAAACTGACTAATGTGCTCACCGCTAGTATCCACTTCAATCAGCGGCAAGTTTTTTAAGGCCATTAGCTGTTTTAGCTGGCTGTGTTTTAACTCACCTTGCTTTGCCAGTTGTTGGTTAGCTTTGGCCAGCTTTGCCACACCTTGTAAGTTAATTTGCGATTGACCGTCACTCAGCACCCAATCTTTACTCTGGCTGGGCACCGCGTATTCCATAGGGTCACTAATCAATACTGCCAATACATCGTTATGTTGCTGTAGGTATTTGAATTGAGACAATTCTTGCTCGCTGGTGTGCTGCCAATCACTCAGTATCACAATGATGTTATCTTTAAGCTTTAAACGCATAAGCTGTTGTAAGCTGGCACTTAGGCTAGATGTTTGAATGTCTTTGCTGTGCGCGCTTAAGGCTTGGTTGTGTTGACTTAAACGCTCCAACGCTGCGAGTAAACGCGCTTGAGCACGCTGCGGCTTTATTGAACTAAAACTGTCACTGCCATTTATCATCCACGCTACGCGGTCGTTATCTTTCAAGCTTCGCCATGCGACTAGTGCCGCTAGTTCAGCAGCTACTACCGACTTCATGGTATCTAAAGAAGAAAAAAACATGCTACTGCCTTGGTCTACACACAGCATCACACTGCGATCTTTCTCTTCGGTATAAGCGCGTACATGTGGTTTACCGGTGCGCAGGGTCACTTTCCAATCTAGGTTTCGAATATCGTCACCTTGCTGATAATGGCGTAACTCTTCAAAGTTAAGTCCTCGCCCACGAAACTTAGAACTATGGCGGCCGCTTAATACACTGCCCGACTTTAGATGCGGCAATAAGGAAAATGCGCCAATTTGGCCGCGCAGCTTAATTAAACGAGAATACTGGGCGTAAATTCGTCCATCACTATTCGGTGATTGCGGTTTTAACAAGCCCTGATTGCTAGCCTCGACCATAGAAACTCCTAGGCAATTAACACATTATCGAGCAAGTCATTGACCAGCTGCTTGGCGTCACAACCATCGGCTAAAGCTTGGTAACTTAGGCTAACTCTATGGCCTAAAACAGCATGAGCAACAGCGCGTACATCGTCTGGCAATACATGCTTACGCCCTTTTAGCCAGGCATGGGCCCGTGCACATTTATCTAAGGCAATGGATGCGCGCGGGCTGGCTCCAACTTCAATCCATTGGGCAAGAGATGTCTCTGGGTAACGTTGCGGATGACGCGTAGCCATTACTAACGCTACAATATAGTTCTCCACTACTTCAGATACCTCAATCTCTGCTAACTCGGCTCGCCCAGCTAAAATCATCTCTGGTGAAATGTGTTCAATTTGCTGCTGTTGCTTCGCTAACTGCTTGGCCGATTCTTCGCCACGCACTAAACGAATAATCTCGCGCTCAGCCTGGTCGTCGGGGTAACTCACCTCCACTTTCATAATGAAGCGATCCATTTGCGCCTCTGGCAGCGGATACGTGCCCTCTTGCTCAACCGGGTTTTGGGTAGCAAGTACCATGAACAGTGGCGGTAGTTGATGAGTTTTATCGCCGACTGTAATGGTGCCCTCGGCCATGGCTTCGAGCAATGCTGCCTGTACTTTGGCTGGCGCTCGGTTAATTTCATCGGCCAAGACAATAGAGTTAAACACTGGGCCGGCTTGAAAACGTAGCTGGGGTTTGCCGTTTAGCTCTTGGTAAACCTCGGTGCCGGTAACATCTGATGGCAGTAAATCAGGCGTAAACTGGATTCGCCCAAAGGAGGTATCTAGCACATCTGCCAGTGCTTTAATCGAGCGAGTTTTAGCGGTACCGGGCAAACCTTCAAGCAATACATGGCCATTGGTTAGCAAACCAATCACCAGCGACTCAACCACATGACGCTGACCAATCACCGCCTGTTCAACTTGAGATATTAACGAGTTAACGGCTAATTGAGTGTGTTCCACAAAACCTCCAAAATATAAAATACTGGCATTACTTACCCCAAAGAGTGCGAAAGTAAGCCGCAAAAACTACAAGGTAGATTGAGAATATTTGTTCTGTAAATCCTGATAGATTGACGCAGGCGCTAATGATTTAAGTTTGGCTAAGCAAGGCTTTGCCAAGGGATCGTTCTGCTGGATATACAAATCACATAGGGCATAAAGATGTTGAGGTGACTGGCTGTTTTCAACGGCATGTTTAAGCAGTGTTATTGCTTGGTGCGGTGCATTTTGCTGAATAAACAAGGCATAAACATAAGAAAATTGCGGGTTATTGGGGCTAAGCTCTACCGCGCGCTTCAGTAAAATACCGGCTTGTTTAAGCTGTTGGTCTCGGTAAAAAGACAAACCCAAGCTATGAGCAATCGCACCACTTTTGGGCATTTCTTCTAAACCGCTCAATAAGGTTTTTATCGCTTTGCTGTTACTTCCTTCCACACGGTAAATCTCGGCCATTTGAATCACCGCCTGTTCAGTTTTAGGCGCTACCGATAACACTTTTTGATAGGCTTTAATGGCTGTAAGATTGCGCTGCTGATATTGAGCCACTAACGCAACTTCTAACCAGGTTGCAACGCTGTCATCAGCTTGCTGAATTTGTCTCAGGTAGTGGTCTACAGCTGGCTGAATAGCTTGTTGCTGCTGACTATTTAATTTTGACCATAGCGGCACCAGGCTTCTACCTGCCGCGGCTTGCACCTCGCCAGATGAATCGTTCACCAGTGGAGAAACCACGTCCCATTTAGCCACCTCACTCCATTGCTCAACAGCGTCAATAGACGCCAAGCGCAGCTCAACATGCTGGTCGCGGCTGGCTCGTGCAATCGCTATTAAGGCATTCGCTCCAGAAAACTGCCCTAATTGGCGAACGGCTTCGCTACGATGTTCAACTGATTTATTGATGTCTTGAGCCAACTGCGATAACGCTAATTCAGATGAGTCTTGCGTATTTTGTTGACTACTTATTGCCGGGCCACTTATTGCAAAGCACGCTAATGCGAGGTGTAAACACAAACTTTTCAGTGATAAAAACGGTGTCATTCAATGCACTCCTAAACCAGGGAATTATTCGTTACAGTGTCTGTTTCGCTAAGCGTTCCGTGCTAACTAACTGACTGTGCAACAAGTAGATCTGGTCGGTTTTAGGGAAGCGGTTATCCTGTAACCATTGGTTCAACCCATATAATAGTTCGGTTTTACTCATCTCACTGATAGACGACTGATTATCTAAGTAACCTAACAAGTTTAGGTCACTCGCCAGCTCAGGCAACGCGGCACTAGGTGCTAATAACGCTTTAAAGCTAGGATGCTCCATCATCTCTATGGTGTCGTAATTGCTTTTAGCTTGAATGTAAGCCGCTTGTGCTTTCTCGAAAGGTTCTTGGCATTCTGGTAACTGCTGCTCACGGTTTTGGCAGCCATTAAATAGCTGCGCATAGGCAGTGTAACGGCTAGACATGGTTTGGTAGGCTAAGCTGGTTTTCTCGCTTAGCGCCTCTTGCGGAAACAACTCATTTGCCGCTGCCAAAGCTGGCTGTAATAGGCCCAGCAATACTGTTACTACAATATATTTTTTCATTTTTTGTTCCGCTTACTTAAAGGTTAAGGCCATTGCCGCGCTGTTAATTTTTTTATGTACTGGGTAACCCATGGCTTTCACCATAATGGTGATGTACGGGTCTATGTGGCGATAGAATTGCTTCCAACCCGTACACAAGTAACTTAGTCCGCGCTCACCCTCTAGGGTTTTAAGTATTCGGTTTTTCGGGCACTCACCAAAACAGGCAAATTGGTAATCACATTGGCGGCATTGCTTCGGTAGGCTGGCTTCTTTGGCTTTGCCAAACTGCTGCTGTTTTTCTGAAAACTGTAGCTGCTCTAAGCTGCTATCGTTAATGTTGCCTAGTTTGTATTCGGGATAAACATAGTGATCGCAAGAAAATACATCACCGTTAGATTCAATCGCTAAACCCTTGCCACACATAGGTGCGTGGGTACATAAAGGGTTAACTCGTCCCATCCATGTTTCAATGCAAGCTTCAAAATAGGGTACGTTGATTACACCCACGTCGCTTTGAAACCACTCGTCGAATACCGCACATAAAAAGTCGCCCCATTGTTTGGCCGATACGCACCACGCTTCCATGATTGAATCTGGGTGACTAGGGTCTGTTTCCGGCATGCCTACAAACGGCGTTTCACTGGCAGACCAACATTGAGGAGCGGTATTACGAAAGCTTTTAGGTTCAACAATAGGGATGAATTGCATTTGCGGTGACTTAACCACATCACGTAAGAAGCGATAAATCTCTACTGGCGCATTGGCCGATACATTATTTACACAGGTCAGGGTGGCAAAATTGACTTTATATTTGTGCAATACCTCAAGGCCCTTCATGGTTTGGCGAAAGGTACCACGCCCCGCCTTATTGGTACGGTAGGTATTGTGGATAAGCTCTGGGCCGTCGATGCTCAAGCCCACTAAAAACTTATGCTTGGCTAAAAAACGCCCCCACTCTGGGGTTAATAAGGTGCCGTTGGTTTGTAGGTTATTTTCAATACTGACACCCGGTGGGCAGTATTTTTTTTGCAAACGCACCACATCACGGAAAAAGTCGACACCAAGCAAGGTGGGTTCGCCGCCCTGCCAATGAAATACGATTTCTGGAAAGTTATGTTGTTCGATGTAACTGCGGATATAGGTTTCTAACATCTCAGCATCCATTGCCGGACTACACCCTTTTTCGTAGTCAAGTAACTGCTCTTTTGAGAGGTAGTAACAATACTTACAATCGATGTTGCACTTTGGACCAATTGGCTTGGTCATTATGTTCATCCGTTGTACTGGTTTTCCCTGAAAAAGCTGAGCTGTTGAACTTGTCATCACGCGTTACCATCATTAATTCTAAAATAAAAAACGCTACCCCTAAATAAATTAGAGGTAACGTCCTTGTTCTCAATTTAGTCGCTAATTGCTACTTGTATTGAGCGTTCTGCCAAATGTTCATTTTCTCTACAATTTTATCGATTGAGAATGAACCAGGCTGCTGACGAGGTGGGAACTCAATAAACGTTTGTAACCACTCACCGGTTACTGCTGCGCCCATGTATAAGTATGGTACGCGGTCAAACATCCACGCTTCATAGGTTCCAGACGTTAGCATTGCGTCTTCGTAAGGGTCTTGGCGAAGGTTAATAATGTAAGGAATGCGTAGTTCTTTCATCGGGCATTGCCATACTTGAAAGCCAGTGCACTCTTGTACGCTATACAGTACTTTCCAATCACCAATACGAACACCTGATACATCGCCGCCATCGGTGACATAGAAGAAGGTTTTACGTGGCCAGTCGCTGTTATCATCAGCAGTAGTGCTTTTGCCTTCTTTCAGCTTCGGTAACAAGTTGTAACCATCTAGATGAACTTTGTAGTCTTTGCCATCAAGTTTGGTGCCTTTTTTAAGATCAGCAGCAATGTTTTCTTCGCCTACTGCCGCCATAAAGGTTGGCATCCAGTCGTTGTGAGCGCCAATTTCATTAACCACCTGACCAGCAGGGATCTGTCCTGGCCAGCGAATCATTGCTGGTACGCGGAAGCCGCCTTCCCAAGTACTGTTCTTCTCGCCGCGGTAACGCGCTGTTGCGCCATCAGGCCATGAGAATTTTTCTGCGCCGTTATCGGTGGTGTAAGACACAATGGTATTGTCGGCAATCTCTAGCTCGTCAAGCTTATCAAGTAGTTGGCCAACCATATTGTCGTGTTCAACTAAACCGTCGCCATACAAACCGCCGCGCTTAGATAAACCTTTAGACTCTTCTTTTAAGTGAGTCCAAACGTGCATACGGGTTGAGTTAAACCAAACAAAGAATGGTTTTTTATCTTGGTGTGCTTTGTCGATAAACTGCAAAGTTGCCGCTAAAAACTCTTCGTCTACGGTTTCCATACGCTTACGCGTTAATGAACCAGTATCCTCAATACGGCCATCAGCGTATGAGTGAATCACCCCACGAGGACCAAATTTTTTCTTAAACTCTGGGTCTTTTGGGTAGTCAGGGTTCTCAGGTTCTTCTTCCGCATTTAAGTGGTAAAGGTTGCCGAAAAACTCATCAAAACCATGGGCGGTAGGTAATTGCTCGTCACGGTCGCCTAAGTGGTTTTTACCAAATTGGCCAGTAACATAACCTTTGTCTTTAAGCATGGTTGCTAGCGTTGGATCTTCAGGGCGCATGCCCTCTTCTGCACCAGGAATACCCACTTTGGTTAAGCCTGTGCGCATTGGGTGCTGGCCAGTAATAAAGGCTGAGCGACCCGCAGTACAAGAGTTTTCACCGTAAAAGTCGGTGAACAATACGCCTTCATTGGCGATACGATCGATGTTTGGCGTCCAGTGCCCTGCTTGACCACGCGTATATGCGCTAAGGTTATCTATCCCAATATCATCTCCCCAAATGGCGAGAATGTTTGGTCGAGATGTATCGGTAGTGGCGAAACTCGCAGTAGCCGTAGAGGCTAACGCAAGCCCTACCGCCATTTGAATTAAGCTTCTTTTTTTAGTTATCAGCATGGAATTGCCTTTTTACAGTCATCAAAACAACAAGGAAGCGTTAATGTAGTGAGCGAGCTTTGGGCTGTAATCAGTAGAACTACGTAAAAAAATGCAGTATTCACCGCCAATGTTATTGAGATCATGTTTTTTGCGGGCTATCGCCAGTAATCGAAAAACCTTGCAGACACTAAATTGCATGCCCAGCTCTGCTTAGTTAGAATCGCCGCGAGCCCCCCATAATGCAGATAGAATGACTAAGCAGAGTTTTGACGCCCAGTTTGAGCAGTTATTGCTTACCCACACCTCGCGTTTAATCGAATTGCCCAACCAGCAATTTGAGAAGATGTTGGAGAAATCTGCTGTAGAAGCACTAGAGTTGTTTAACTTAGATAGACTAAGTTTGTACCCCGCTAGTCGGCCACAAGTAAACCTCAAGCAATACATTACTATGACTCGCGCGGCCGGCATTCCTAACTTTCAATTGTCGTTTTATGAAGACGATGCCGAGAGCTATTTTAACTCGTTGCGCAAGCTAAAAAGTATTACTACCTTTTCTGCGGATGATTTTGCTAAAACCGACAATGGCGTACTTAAACGCTTGGATAAAGAAGGGGTTCGTTGGCACGCCATTATCCCATTAGAAATTCATGGAAAGCTGTGGGGAGGTTTATCTGTAAGTAGTTACGATGAAAAGGTACAAGCCCCCGATCATGAACAGCTATTACGCTTGAAACTACTATGTCAGTTATGGGTATGTTCATGGCGCTACGCGATTTTGTCGCGTAACCTCAGCAAAGAATCTAACGAGATAAGCTACGTAATAGACCCCCTCGCAGCCTTAAGTAAACGGCAGCTGCAGGTACTTAGTCATCTGGCTGCAGGTCGTACGGCTAAGCAATGTGCTGAACTGCTTAACCTTAGTCACCGAACGGTTGAAACCCACAAGTACCGCATCATGGAAGCGATAGGCGTTAAAACCAATACTGAGCTGGTTAAGTTTGCAGCTCAGCATGATTTAATTGCCTACTAAGGCCTTAATCCAAGTTTAAAAACCTACCGCAACACCTAACCAGACGCTGGTATCAGTTTCTATTGGTGAACCGCCATTACCGTTGTAGTGTACTGCCTTTATGTAAGGTGAAATGTTAGAGCCCGCTACGTTTTGCGCATAAAAGCCGAGCTCATGTTCATTCCAGCGATGCCTGTCGTCCACAATCCCTTGCATCGCAAATACATCATCTCGCGTGACATTATGGTGGGTGTAGTCATAAGCCATAGTAATGCCATGCGTTAAATCTACCGCTATACCAGCCTTAGCTTGTAAGTCGGTATAATCGGTCGATTCGCCAAAGCTCATATCATCATAAACGACAGTGCTGCCTTTACCTTGCTCCCAAGCACCACCTAGGTAGAAGCTGAAATGCTCACCGAGTTGTTGGTTAAACAAAGCGGTAGCCATAAAATAGCTATCGCTGCTATGTTCAAATTCTTGCGGCGCGTCAAAGCGGCCATATTCCGCGGCAAACCACATATGGCGGGTATCATCAATATCGACCGTGCCGCTCACTTCTAATGCCGCCCAACCATCATCATCCATCATTAATTGCAGTCGCGCCTGTTCCGATAGCGCCATACTCACACCACCTTCCCAAACACCACTGTCGTTATACTGAAGATAGGCACCAAAATCAGGGTTATATTGATTCTCGATATCGGCGGCATTAACAGTCAATGAGGTAGCGCTTAAAACAGCTAAGGCGATTACAGATTTATTCAAAATGATTCTCTTCTTTATTTTTATAATGTCACTAGGTGACGGTATGCTAGCTCTAATCAAAGCCAAGCTATTTGGTAAATAGTCCTACCCATCGATAACCGTTTGGGCATACCGAACTACTAAATGTTAATGGAGTGTTTCGCCCATCCATCGATACGCAATAACTCCCTGTCGCAGAGCCTCGAATACTGTCAAAAGAGAAAGCATTAGCACTATTAAGCTGAACAACACTGACAAACAGGGCGATTGCTACTCTTTTATAAACACGTTTAGTCATTGTTTAATCCACAAAAAATTGCCCAAGCTCCGAGCATTAGTTTAAGAACAAGTTTTACCCGCCCTTTTCAACGCTAAAGCCAAGCAAGGCTCTACAACGGGCAATAGAATACCTAGAGAGTAGCAGTGGATTAAGGCGACTGAGTGGCAAGGATTGTTTCACTAAATGAAACAATTAAAGAATTGTAAAAAGCCGGCCATAGACTGAGATATCGCTATGGCGGCTAATACGTTTTAACGCTTCTATTTGGGCTGGATAGCTAAAAAGCCTGCAATGTGCTGATTTACTTGCTCACTGTGTTCATATTGCAAAGCATGACCCGCTCCCTGCACCAACACCAGTTCACAATGACTGCCTAAGGCTTCTTTTACTTTGCCAGCCTGTGAAACTGGTAGCTGCTTATCGGCCGTCCCCCATAGTAATAAACATGGGATATTTTTGTCTGCTAAGGCGTAATAGCTCGCCATCATAGGCTCTTGCATTAAGTCGCGCAGAGTAGCCAATAAAGCGCGCCGATAGCCAAAGTAACGTAACGGTGGCTCAAACTGCTCCGCCCAATCCAAGGCATTTTCCGGATTCGATAAATCCTCTAGCTGCTTTTTAGCCAAGTTCGGTACAAAAAAGCTGTAGGCAACATACTCGCCTATTATTGGCGTCGGCATCGGTGAGATATGAGGAGGGGTATTCAGTGGCGCGAGCAAAATCAAGCCTGCAACCCGATGTGGGTACTGCTCTGCAAAACTCACACAAATTGCCCCTCCCATCGAGAGACCCGCCAAATATACCGGCTCTTGAATCTCTTGGTCGTCTAGCAACTCTACGATTTGATCAACAAACAATTGGCGGCTGTAGCAGGTGTTAGGCCTTGCGGAGTATCCTCGACCATACAAATCAAGGCTAATCACTTGGTAACCTTGTTGAACAAGGCTATTCACATTGCGCTCCCACACATATGAGAATGCGGCAAAACCGTGCACCAATATCACCGTAGGAGCGGTTTTCTGCCCTACTCGATGAAAATGCACTACACCGAGGCTTAATTGAACATGCTGACCAGGGAGATCCTCAGGCTCCAATTCGTCAAGTTCAAAGACTTCTTGGTTACGGTAGAAAGGTAAGGCAAGGGCTGCCAGTAGCAGTAAAAACAACAAAAACTCTATCAGATATAGCATCGTCATTCCTCCACTTAAGGGGTAGAACCACTATACAATAAAGCCAGTTAAAAAGGAGTTAATGTTGCTGAAATTATGACCAAGTTAACCTCATTTCAACACTAACTCTTTATCCACACCTAATTGGTGTTATTTGTGTGATCTTAGGCGAGTATCGCGCTTACCACGGTACCTCAATACCCATTTCTTCAATTAAGCGAGCCACTTCTTTCCACGCAGATTTCTTTTGCGTCATATCAAGCTCTTCGCCAATTAAAAAGTCACGGTCGCCAGGTGCATTACCGTGGCCTAACAAGGCTGCAATAGACATCCATACATAGGCTTGTTCTGGATCTTCATCCATATTTTCGCCTTCAAAGTAGCGTAAACCTAATAGATAAGCCGCATCTTTTTGTTTGTTTAAAGCCGCTTGGTTATACCAGTATTCAGCCTGACCAAAATCTTGCTCTGTGCCTAAGCCGTCCCAGTAATGCTCAGCCAATAGAAACTGCGCTTCACCATCTTGTTGCTTAGCCGCAGCGGTTAGCCACTTAACCGCTTCCTCAGCTTGTACTCCCTGGCTGCTTAAGCCTTCACGGTACAACACCGCAAGCTGAGTCATTGCTGCTGGGTTACCCGCTGTAGCAGAAGTTAAATAATGAGCCAAAGCGGTATCGTAGCTTTGTTCTGCGCCTTCGCCCTTATGAAACTGTTGAGCTAATTCGAATTCTGCTTGAGCGCACTCTTGAGAACATTCTACGGCTGGTACTTGTTGGTTTGAACTATCACTAGCGTTATCTGAACTGCTACAACCGGCAATAAACGCCGCTGCAATACAGCTTGCTAGGCAATACATTGTTTTTTTCATTTTTTATCCTTTGTTGACCGTTGCCTAATGACCAAATAAGACAACGCGGCAAAGCTAACACACTAATCCCTTTAGAAAATAGTGAATAAATACTTATTTGCGATGAATCAACTAGGAGAGAAAAAATAAAGAAACAGGTGTTAAGATCACAAAGTTGCTGCTAATCGGCTTTAGCAGCAACCTTAAAGTGAATAAAACGTCTATTTTACGCAGTTATCAAAAAAGGTAACGGTGGCTGGCCAATCGGAAAATACCCCCACTAACTCTAGCTCTTTCTTTAGTACATTAAGTACTTCAAGTTCTGGGTAGTCGGTGTAACGACGTTCAATGGTCCACGTAATTAAGTCTAAACCTTCGGCCTTAAGCTCTTTGGCGTACTCGGTCGCTACAACCACTCCGGCTTGCTGCTCAACCAAAGACGTGTAAATTGGCGCAACAATCTTGATACCTTTAGCGGCAATCTCAGCGGGGCTTGGTACACCATCGAGTAAGTAAATAAGGTAAACCGCTTGTTCACCAAATTCTGGGTTATTAGCAATCCAAAACTCCACGTCTTCAATAGAAAAAGACTGAACGTATACTTGGCTTGGCTCAATGCCCGCCTCAATGTATTCGTCGATCATTTTCTGAGCGAACTCTTGCTGAGTAATACCAGCTGCAGCTAAGTCTTGGGCGCTAGGCGTTTTCAGTTCTGGGGTCATTTTCACACCCAGCTCCTTAAACAAGGCAATGCTCTCTTTGTGAGATAACAAGGTACCTGTATCTGCATATAAATCGCTACGAAAACTCGGTGTGGCATCCATATATTCTTCAACAGTTGTCGCCTGTTTGTTGGCGGCATCCATTTTACCTTGTAAGGATTTATACTCTGCGAGGGTGAAATCAGAAGTACGACACTCCGCAGTGGCATCTACCCCATTTACCGTATCAGCAGGTGTAAATGGAATAGAACATTTAGCCGCCAGCTCAGGCACAGCCAATACATTGGTAGTAGTATGTAAATCAGCATGCGAATGACGACACACCAACTCAGCATCTTTGGTAAAGGCAACGTCACATTCTAATACGCCAGCGCCCATACGGGCTGCGGCAACATAGCTTTCACGCGTATGCTCAGGAAACATTAATGGCGCACCACGGTGACCAATTGAAAAATCACTCACTGCGTAGCTGTTCATATCGTCTACACAAGCTTTTAGGGTGTCTTTTAACTCTCCCTCAGCAAGCTGATCCACCAAAAAGGCTGGGCGAGGACCAAGCTGTACCTTTGAAATAGCACCAGACTTAGCAATTTGTACCGGATTGTCATCGTCATTACAGGCGCTAAGAAGAACAAGTGGGCAGAGAAGCATGCCTAAGTGAGTGAGTTTCATTGGCTAATATCCTTATTTTTAGTTTATTGAGTTGGTTTACTAGCCACCCAGTTAAGTGGGGATTGATTGCAAAATGATGAACAATTGATGTTGAATTTATGTCGCTGAATTTAGTAACAAAAGACTAAATAAAAAGGCCAGCTTATTAAGCTGGCCTTGGTAGTACCTTAAGGGCTTTTAGCGATAATCAGGAATCGAGCGATTCCAAGTGACTAAGCCTTTAGCATTTGCCTTGCTTTGCCAATAGCTGGCTAATCGTGGGTTTACCTCGGTGCCTAAACCTACCCGATAATAATAGGCCAAGGTGTTAGCAGCAGGTTTTGAACCTTGTTCCGCAGCTAAGCTAAATAGTTCAAAGGCTTTTTGATAATTCTGCTCTACTCCACGCCCGTAATGATACATTCTGGCCAACCCCCACATGCCTTCGCTATTGCCGTTTTGCATGGCTTGTTCAAACATTTTCTGCGCTTTACTAAACTCTCGCTCGCCATACACGCCATGGTAATAAAGCAAACCTAATTCGCGGCTAGCGCTAGGGTGCAAACTGTCGCTGGCGACTTTGTAATAGTCAGCGGCTTTTT
This sequence comes from Agarivorans sp. 1_MG-2023, assembly GCF_030548385.1. Lineage (NCBI taxonomy): Bacteria > Pseudomonadati > Pseudomonadota > Gammaproteobacteria > Alteromonadales > Alteromonadaceae > Agarivorans > Agarivorans sp. 1_MG-2023. Next base: position 25,414 of record NZ_JAUOSJ010000020.1, read on the forward strand.
CAAGATCGGCTGGTTGATAAACACCTCGAGCAGTTACTTTACCAACCCAATAAGCAGATTCAGCTCGACCGTCATCGGCTAATTGCTTGTGTATTAAATAACAGCGTTGTTCTTGATTAGGTTTAGCGCACCAATTTTTAAGTTGTTGGCTAGTCAGATCTGTTTCTGCAGTGGCGTTAAATACGGTGCCGATTAGCAATATAGAGCAAGCTACACACCAAGTGATGAGTCTATTCATGATGTTTGTCCTTCAGCAATAAAGTGCATGTGGGTTAAGGTGGAAACCACGTTAACGCGATCTACCATGCAGTTTTGACACCAAGTATAAAAGCCATATATTACAGCAACATTTCAAAACTAAAATGACACAGACACCCAAAATGAAGCATTAACCACTAACTTAAAGCACCAAAATAGTAATTATTGAAAAGCATAATATATAAAATGAATACCTTAATTCGCCAACACAGCCTTACGCCACTGCAAAGGTGTTTGCTTGAACCACTTCTTAAAACTGCGAATGAAAATAGCCGGTTCTTGGTAGCCCAACATCATAGAAATATCGCCAATAGAGAGTTGGCTATCGAGCAAATAGTCGGTCGCCATGGTTTTACGTGCGCCTTCCAATAAATTGGAATAACTGGTTTGCTTCGCTTTTAAACGCTTTTGTAATACCCGCACTTGAACACCGAACAACTCAGCGACATGCGCAATGCTAGTATTGCCGTCGTATATTAAAGCGGGAAGAATCTGATAAATCAGATCATCGATATCTTCTAATCGATTCAAGGCTTCGTTGCTTTGCTTTCTTAAGGCATAACTCGGGAATACCTGGGCGCCTTTAACGTATGCCCAACGTTTATCAAACACAATGGCATTGGTGGCTTTGTTGGTTTTAATCGGGCAAGCAAACAGCTCAGACAACTCATCCACATGACTAAAAGAATGATCTAACCAAGCTTCGTTAATGCGCCACTCTTCGCCAAACAAGGTTTTAAAGGTTCGAAATACGCTGCCTAACATGGCACGGTGCATCGCATCACAATTGAATTGGTCACTAAAACACAATGAAAACTCAGCGCGTAGGGTATCCCCTTGTTCAACCAGTTCTAGTTCCGTTCCACTCGATTGAGCATTAAGAAAGGCCTTCAGCATGTGAATCATCGCCTCTAAATTTGGCATTTGCTGCACGGCCACGGCCAATACGCCTTGCTTGCGCAACGGCATAGTTAACCCGCATTGAACACTGGCCAAAGGCTTGTCGGCGTATTGATCCGCCACCGTTAGCAATTTGGTGAATTTTACCTGGCTCATCAAACCGCCTTCACGCAGCAATACGCTAGGTGAAATATCAGCCTCGGCTAACAAGCGATATTTGTCTAAGCCTTGTTGCTCTAGTAGCTCAATCACTGATTTAAGCGCTGATACCTGAAATAAGTATTCTTTCACCTTGCACTTCCTTGTCTGGCTCAATCATATAAGTATCTCGGCAATTCGTTAAAAGTCAATTTTAGATTATTGTGCGGTTAAAATAGCTGCAAGTTGAAAAGCCGAGTTGTATTTCAGATTGTTTATTTAGCTGTCCATACACAGCATATATTTAGGATCAATAATGACTAGAACACTTAAAACTATTTTTGCCATTACCTTGCTTAACCTATGCGTAAGCATGCCAGCATTGAGTAAAAGTGCTGCTGAAGAACGCGCGGAGTCAGACCAAATGGTTCAAGAAAGTTTGGCCGACTTTAAAAAAGAAAATGGCGAATTGGCCAGCAAAATTAACGGCGCGGTGGGGTATGCGGTATTTAGTAATGCAGGCATCAACTTGTTTGTTATCTCCGCTGGCGGCGGCCATGGGGTGGCGATAGATAACATCAGTGGTAAACGTACTTACATGAACATGGGCGAAGCTGGTGTAGGATTTGGTGCAGGGGTTAAAGACTTTAGAGCGCTAATGGTGTTTAAAACTCGAGAATCCTACGACAAGTTTGTAGAATCAGGATGGTTATTTGGTGCACAAGCGGATGCTTCAGCTAAAGCGGGTGACAAAGGTGGCTCTGCAGAAAGCGAAGGCGCGGTAGGCGATGTAGAAATCTACCAAATGACTGAAGCAGGTTTATCGTTAGAAGCTACCGTTAAAGGCACTAAGTTCTGGAAAGATAAAGATTTAAACTGAAATAGCTAGGTAAGCTAGCTTTAGCCAACAACTAAAGCTAGTTTTGTTAGTAAACATTTTTCACTCTCTATTTTCTATTTATCGGACACCAACTATGAAGCTATCAACATTAAGCAAAACCCTGAGTGCAACCATTATCACTATTTCTAGCACTGCTGCCTTCGCGCAACCGGTGAGCTCTTTAGACGGTTTCTTCTCTGAGCAAGGCGAACAAGTTACTCCGGCCAGTTACCCTACTGATGAAACCTCTCATCAAATGCTTAAAAACCAAGGTTTGGTAGGCGTGAATACTTTTTTGCACAAGCGCCAACTCACCCCTACCGATAACCAACCAGTAGTACGTATGAACCGCGATACCTACTATTCAATGGCAGTTGTTGATGTCTCTAAAGGTGCTAGCATCATTATTCCTAAGATGCCTGAAGGAAAATATGTATCGGTACAGCCGGTCACCGAGGATCACCGTATTCAGCCAATGTATTACGGCGCTGGCACCTATGAATTGAGCACTCACAGTGGTGACCACCTTTATTTGGTTGTGCGTTTAGACGCCACCTTAAGTGAAGAACAAGCAGCGAAGATTCAAGATCAAATGCAGCTTAAGGCCAACAGCGCTAAAGCATTTAGTGCAGAGCCGGTTAATCAGCAGTCTTTCAAGAAAGTAGAAGATGAACTCAAAGCGCAAATGCTCGCTATATCTGAGCGTGATGGTAAAAACGCCCTTACAGGCATGTTTACCGCACCAAACGACGATTCCAACAAACTGTATACCCAAGAGAAATACCAAGTAGGTGCAGCGGTTGGTTGGGGCGGCGCACAACAAGCAGACAACATTTATGAACTGTCGGGCAATTATCCTGCGGATACCTGTCATCAAGCCACCTTTAAAGACCCCAAAAACCACGCGTTTTGGTCTATTACGGTGTACAACAAAGCGGGTTTTATGTTTAACGACTTAGCCAACCTAAGTTCAAATAACGCTAAGCCAAATAGCGATGGCACGTATACCATTAGCTTTGGTTGTGGCGAAGACGCCATTAATAACATTAAGACCGCCAACGACACCGGGGTGTTTAACCTGGGCGTGCGACATTATCAGCCTAGCGACATGATTAAAGTAGATGGTTATCGCATTGTGCCACTAGTAAAAAGTGTTAATTAGGTCCAGTTAATAAGACCCAAACATCCATAAAAAAGCCGCTTAATAGCGGCTTTTTATTTACATTTAGTCGCAAAATTTGGCAATTAAATACCCGTGCTCATGGTGTACTCAAGCAAGCCAGTATGTTGCTCTATTTGTTCCCCCACTACACTAAAACCCTGCGATAAATAGAACTGGTAGCTCGCAACATTTTGCTTATAGACCGCCAAGGTTAAAATGCTGCGCTGTTGTTTAGCATGAGCAATAAGTTGCTTACCTATTCCCTGCCCTTGGCAGGCTGGATCCACAAATATTGCAGCGATATGTTTCTCACTTAAGGCGTAAAAGCCAACCACCTTACCTGCTTGCTCGTACACATAGGTTTCGGCATTAGGTAAATAAAGGTCTCGCATATTATCTAGTTGGTCTCGCCAAAAGCTGGCTTTTACAAAGTCATGTGCTTTTATCGAAGCGTCTAACCAAATATCTAACACCTGCTGAGTATCTTGATGTTGGAAAGGTCTAATCATTTTGTTGAGTCTTTGTGCGTTCTAATCAATAGATAATACCGCATTTCGACACTTTTGGCGTTTTCATCTCAATGATGTTTTGATGAATGTTCTGTGAGCAAAAAAGGTCTTAGGACCTTAATAAGGATAAGGCTTTGTGTGCGTATTTTGATGAGATAGAATAAGCACTAGTTACCTCTTAAGTGTTAAGCAGCAATGAAACTACTTGCAGATAAAACCGGTGAGCAATTCCTTACTATTCTCGAAGAAGATGGCGATAAGCTTGTTGTACAGTTTATTTCTAACGAGGGTCTTAAAAAAGGTCAGCCATTCAAAGACTCACTACGCAGCCTGTTGTTAGTGGGCTGGACACCCCGAAGCACTTCCACCGCTATTGGTTTATATCGCTTTAAGCAAGGTTATCTAGAAGATGCCCATGTGAGCTTTGCACTGCATCAGCTTTACCCTCTTGGTCGAAAAGTAAAACTGCCTTCGGGAGAAATAGCCCAAATAGCCAGCTATGCCAATACCCATAGCGACGGCTATTACATGTACTTAAGAAACACCCGTGACCAACAATTAAGCCGTTTAAAAATAACTCCAGATTGGCAATTGCTGCCTTCTACAAAGTTACTTGCTTTGCCGTACTTCCCTAAGCCTAAAACTCAACAAGAGCTTGATGTGATTAGCGATTACGACAAATGGGCTTGTGGATTTTAAGGCCGCTGTTTAGCCTTAATTATTGAAATTCTTCACCGTGGTTTTCTAAAGTACGTAGTTGGCATTTTTCACATTCAACATATCGGTCAACAAGGTCTAAGGACGCGCCCACTGCGCTAGCAGTGCCGCCAAAAAAACCTTCTAAAAAGGCTTTAAATTGCTCCATTTTACTGCTGCCATATTTAGAAGGCTTTTGTTTAACGATTTCTTTGTGTTCGGTTACTTTCTCACACTGTTGGCAAAATTGTCTGGCCATACTTCAACTCCATGTTAACTTCTGATAAAACCTTAAGCCATTAAATACAAAGAACAATTCCGTCCTATCATCACCTACTAACAGATTGTGTTAGCAAGCTTTAAAGAGAAATATTCTGTACTTACCCCAAAGCATTATCTAGAAAATATCAGCAAACTCAAATTTAATTGATAAAAACATCATAAGCAAAGATGACACAGATTAAAGAAACGACCAATACAGTATTTAAACCCGCACTTAGTGCCCTTCATTCTCCATTTCCTCTACAAAATCATCGAGTTCTTTTCCAGGGGAGTGACTAAATACGCGTTCTAGGTGGGTGAGTTCGGTGATTCTATCAATGCGGAAATTGCGAAAAGCGTCGCGCAATTCACACCATGCTAATAGCGTCCAAGTACCGCGCCAAAAGTAGATAGCTAAGGGGCGTATGATGCGCTTGCTATCATCGGCCTTGGCATCTTTATAGCTAATCTCTAAGTATTCACGTTGCTGAGCAGCAATACGTAGGGGATCGAGATATTTAAATTCATCCCTATCAATGTAGAAATCGGGGGCGAACATGAGTGATTGGTAAGCCTGTAAGCGCTGTGGTAACACCGCTTCCACTTTTATCATGGCCTGCTTGGCCGCCGAGGAAAGTTCTTTACCCGCCCAGGTTTGCACCATTCGCATGCCAATTTGAATGGCTTCTAGCTCGTGTTCGTTAAACATGAGCGGTGGCACATTCACCTCTTGGCGTAATAAATAACCTACACCCGCTTCGCCTTCAATAGGAATGCCACTTAAGCAAAGGTCTTGTATATCTCGGTAGATGGTTCGGGTGGAAACTTCGAGGCGCTCGGCTAAATCTTGGGCGGTGGTTAAACGCCGCATTCGAAGGATTTGTACTATTTGAAATAGCCTGTCTGCCCGTCTCATAGTTTTTCCATTTTGCTTGAAGAGCAAACACTAGCCCAGACCTGCAGGCTGAGCTAGCTAAATTTGCTGCGCATCATTCAATCTTTACTAATTTGAGTTTATTCAACCTTTGACCATAAACCTACTTTGTTACCTTCGCTGTCTACAAACAAAGCAATGTAACCATGCTCACCCTCGTTAATCGCAGTAAGCGGTAGCAAGATTTGCACACCAGCGTCAGTGATTTTATTTACTAGCGGGCTAAGTTTTTCACTTAAGTGCAAGTACAAAGTACTGCCATCTAAACTTGGCTTCATCATTTCATGTTTGCATAGGCCAATGCTGGCGGCTTCTGGATCTTCGGTCTCTAGAATGGCCATCTCCATATCGCCCATATTCTCACGGCGAAAGGTTAAGTCGAAGTGCTCAGCGTAAAAGGCTAAGGCGCGGTCCATATCGGCGACGGCGATCTCGCCCCAAACTAACGGTGCTACTGCTAACATAATTAACTCCTTGCTGTTACCTACTTAGCCCCCATGGCCAGCAGGTGTTAACACTATAAACACCCCCTACTGACAGCTTACTGTCAGTAGGGTTGCAGCAGTCTGGTTTTATTTCCCTTACCCAAATCTTGTTCTAGCGCTAAGAGTTGGCAACTAGTGGGTAATGCATAGTGCCAAGCTATTGAATATAAGCGGCTTATTTGCAAAAATTCTGGCGACAGATTTATCACTATTAACACAAGGAAATGTGAGTGGCTAAGTATGAGCTAGTAAGTTTAGGCGCGCAAAATGGCAATAATCGTGATAACTACGTGGTGGCTAAGCTATGTAAAGCCTTAGACATTACACCAGCAGCGGCGCAAAAATACCTGCTAGAAGGCAATGTGCTTAAAGAGAACCTGTCTTTAAGTTTGGCCAAAAGTTTAGCCGAAGTTTTTAGTGAGCATGGCTTACAGGTAGAGCTTAGAGAAATGGCCATCAGTGATGCAGAGTTAGCTAAAGCTAAAAGCCATACCGAGACGACTAAGCAAAATACCACTCCCAAACTAAAAGCCGATTTTATAAAACTATTAAGCGGCGAATTCCCGCGCTCTAGCGTAAGCCGTGAATACCGTATTGGTATGGTATGCACCTTACTTATCAGTATGATTGCGCCGGTTATTTACTTAGCCATGTTACTGGGCTTAATTAGCTTCTCAGTGTTTTACTTCTCTGTACTGGTCAACAACATTGGTGATTTTTCTAATGGCATAGCGATTCAAGCGTTACTGGTGGTGCCCTACTTTATTGTTGCCGTACTGATCTTGTTTTTACTTAAACCCTTGTTTGCCACTTACCAACAACCCAAACGTTACCGCCTTCAAGCAAAAAGAGCCCCCGCCCTTTTTAACTTGGTATATGTAATGTGTGACAAGCTTTCAGTGCCTCGCCCTAGCGAGATTTGCTTAGACACCGAGGTAAATGCTTCGGCTGGCGGCTTAGACGGGCTAATGAGCTTACGTAATGGCGAACTGCGCTTAACTATAGGTTTACCCTTGTTAACCGGTATGAATATGCGCCAGCTTAGTGGTATTTTAGCCCACGAATTTGGCCATTTCGCTCAGGCGCAAGCAATGCAAACGCGCTACATTGTGCAAACCACTAACAACTGGTTTTACAGCCGCGCATACCACGCTGATGAGTGGGATTTACGCCTAGAAAAATGGGCTACGCAAGAGCACATGCCCTTGGTTATGCATATAGGGATTATCGCCGCTAAGTTCTCGATTCGCCTTACTCGCTTTATATTTAGTGGCCTGTTTAAACTTAACTTTCGCTTAACCCAATATATGTCTCGCGCCATGGAGTTTGACGCCGACAGCTACGAGAGTCGCTTTGTTGGCAGCGATCAGTTTAAGAACACCGCCATTGAGTTACGCAAACTCGCGCTAGCCGCCCAAAAAGTATCAGATACCAATAAATTAGCGTGGAATGACAACAAACTACTCGCCAATATACCGTTGGCGATTGCCAATTTAGCGGCACAAACCAGCAAAACGCAGTTGAGTAAAATTGAGCAACAAATTCAACGTGGCGAAAGCTCTCCTTGGGATAGCCACCCGGCGGATATAGACCGCATAACATTTGTTACAGAGCGTAACGACAAAGGGATATTTAAGAGCGAGTTACCGGCATCGCTGTTAATTACTGATATAGAGACCTTGTGTGAATCGGTTAGTGCTTTTTCTTACACCAGCCAAGGCATAAAACAACCCAGTAATTACATGGTAAGTAATGATACGCTGATTGAAAATGAGCAACAAAAACAGCAAAGCGGCGAATACCTAAAACTGTTTTTTGGCGATATGTATAGCGGACGCTTTTTCAATCTTTCTACCCTGGTAGAAAGTAAACCTCAGGGTTTAGCCGATTGCATCGAGCAAATAAATACTCGCTATGCTCACGTTGCCACTCAAGAACAAGACTACTTTAAGCAGCTAAACACCTTGCGAGTAAGTTCACTGCTCAAGATTTACTACGAAGCTAATCTCCCCGTAGAGCCTAAAGACTTTGATTTACCTGCCAATAACCGAGTAGATATTGCGAACCTTATTACCGAATCAAAAGCCGCAATAAAGCAACACCAAAATGAGTTTAAGCACTTTGATAAGCTGCTTTATCATCGCATCTTTTTAAGCCGCGCTTTAATGTCTGCGCAGCAAAGTGCCAGATTAGATAGCCTGCTCAGCGCGCTGCAAGGCATGGCCAAGTTAGATCCCATTATTAATAACCTCGAGTGTTTTCACTTTATACTCGACACCCTAGTTAATTTGGACGACCAGTGGCAGGACAAGATTCATTCACGCTTGTTAGGCCAAGCTAACTTATGTGCCTTGGAATCAAACCGTTTAGCCATTGAAGCCAAAAACGTCAGTCTGCCAGACCCTAAATACCCCAACCTTGCAGAGTTTATTGAGGGTTGGAGTGGTGGCGTGCTTGAGTTTTCACCAACAACGCCTCCATCGCAATATATGTATATTTGTGAGCAAAGCTATAAAGCCGCTAGGTACAAACATTATTGGCTGTGTGCCGAACTCAGTCAGCTGTGCATGGAAGTACAACCTGCGCTTGAGCACCCTCTCCTTACCCCATCAAAAGAGGCACAGCTGGAATGTGTGTAGTAGCTGGATAGGGAAAACAATCGCTGTGGGTAGATAAACGCCCCAGCGAATTTAAACTGAAAACGAACAATTTTGTACAAAACCTTCAGCTTGATCTACGTTATGATGAACGCTCAATCGGGCCAGCAAGGAGGTAAGCCAATGGCAGCAGAACAAGCACGTTATCAGCTTGCCGAAGAGCTGGGTGGCATAGAAATTCTTAATGCCCGCTACGAGAAACAAAACTTTTCTCGCCATAGCCACGAAGGCTACACAATAGGTGTGATTCAATCTGGTGCTCAGCAATTCTACCGTACTGGCGGCAACCATATTGCGCCGCAAAATAGCATTATTTTGGTGAATGCCGATGAAGTTCATACTGGTTGCTCAGCCTCTGAAGGCGGATGGTCCTATCAAGCTATGTATCCTACGCCCGAACAATTTGAACAACTCAGCCAAGAGTTAGGTATTAAGTCTCAGGGGGCGCCTTATTTCTCACAAGCCGTGGTAGAAGATGCGCTGGTGGCTAATTCGTTACGCAATACCATTGCTACTCTTGAGCACTCCAGCAATCGCTTATTACGCGAGAGCATGGTCTATTCTAGCTTGAGTTTATTGTTGTCTAGGCACAGTAAAACTCGCCCGCTATCGGTGCTAAAGAAGGTGGCTGACAGCAAGCTAAGCGTAGTGAAGCAGTTTTTAGATGAACAACCCGAAGCAGACGTATCCTTAAGTGAACTGGCAAACCTGGTTAACTTAAGCCCTTGCTATTTAGTTAAACAGTTCTTAAAGCAATATGGCATTCCGCCCCATGCTTACCAAATTCAGGCTAGACTGCGTTTGGCCAAATCCTTTTTACGCCAAGGTAACAAACAACTCGATGTAGCACTACATTGCGGTTTTCATGATCAAAGCCACTTTAGCCGCCACTTTAAACGCGCTTTAGGCATTACGCCTGGCCGTTACGCTAAAGAATTTCAGGTTTAGGCCTTTCCAACCAGCCGCTTTTTTCAAGGAACAATGTGAATAGTACAGAAACCATTCTTCATCTCAATTGGCCAAGCAAGTGTAAAGCTTTTGCCAAAGGCGCGTTAGCCGTTTTACCCTTAACCATAGCGGTTATTCCCTGGGGTATTTTGGCAGGCTCTTATGCAGTAGAAGCAGGCTTAAGCCCGCTGCAAAGCCAAGCAATGTCGGCCATTTTATTTGCGGGCTCTGCCCAACTGGTCGCTACTGGCATGTTTAAGCTGGGTGCTGGATTAATGAGTATGTTGCTCACCACGATGCTTATCACTTCTCGGCATTTTTTGTACAGCATGGCCATGCGCCCTCAAATTAGCCCTTTACCCTTAAAGTGGCGTTTGTTGTTGGGGTATTTACTTACCGATGAGCTGTTTGCCATTGCCAATAAAAACAAAGGACAACGCTTTGATCCTTGGTATGCACTGGGGGGCGGTTTAAGCTTTTATTTGGGGTGGAACATAGCTTCGGCGGTGGGCATTATTGCCGGCGCTAACATTGAAGGTCTAGATAGCTGGGGCTTAGATTTTGCCATTGCCGCTACCTTTATTGCCATTGTGGTGCCTAACATCAAGCAGCCATCTGGCTTATTGTGTGTATTAATTGCCTTGGTTAGCTCGGTGGTGTGCGAGTTATTGGCGATTCCGGGTGGTTTGCTCATCTCGGCGATCTTAGCCATGGGTTTGGCTACCCTGTATGCAAAATGGCGAGGAGAAGAACAATGATTTGGTTAAGTATTTTTGCCATGGCGGCCATTGTATTTGCTAGTCGTTATTTGTTTCTAGAGCCCAAAATACCGTTGCGCTTAAGCAAAACGGCGCTGCAATTCTTAAGTTATTCCGCGCCAGCGGTGCTTACCTCTATATTTGCTCCTATTGTATTTATTCGTGAAGAAGAGCTAAGTATTGGCCTAGATAACCCTTACCTACTGTGCGCGATACTCGCGACTATTTTAGCGGTAAGCACCCGCAATGCTTTAATCACCACAGTAATCAGCATGGCAGTATTTTTTGTTATAAACTAAAAATAAAATAGCTATATATATTGTGAATATTGAATTATCGCTCAAAAACCAGCCGATTAATTCTATAATCTGCTATAATCCTCTTCCACCAATGCACATGTAAGTGATGTATTGGCGCATATAGGCGCTAATATCACGTGCTTTATTTGGCTGTTTACTCCGCGTGGCTCAATCCTACGCAAAGCTTACACATTCATAGATAACCTCGAGTTTGAACGAATGGTACAGCAGTCACCGCTATTCAGTGTCCTGAATACGCGATCCAATATAGAGTTTTTATGAACACTGCTAAACAAATCAACCCACCCGTTTTTTACTCATCGTTAATTATTGCGTTAACGATTGCCCTATTTGCTGCGATCTTCCCTGATATCTCTGGCGCTAGCTTTAATCACATTCAAACCTGGCTAAGTACAAACGTAAGTTGGCTTTACGTATTGTCAGTCGCTATTTTCTTAATGTTTGTTGTATTTGTTATGGTAAGTCGGCTCGGCGATATTAAATTAGGCCCCGACCACTCTGAACCTGACTACAGCAATGTATCTTGGTTTTCTATGCTATTTTCCGCAGGAATGGGCATTGGTTTAATGTTCTTTGGTGTTGCCGAACCCGTAATGCACTACATGTCTCCGCCAGTGGGCGATGCCATAAGCATTGCCGCGGCGCAAGACGCCATGCGTATAACCTTCTTCCATTGGGGTTTGCATGCTTGGGGCATTTACGCAGTAGTCGCTTTAGCATTGGCCTATTTTAGCTACCGCCATAAACTGCCTTTACTGCCTCGCTCTGCCTTGTACCCACTGATTGGCGATAAAATTCATGGCCCTATTGGCCATGCTACCGATACCTTTGCGGTGGTAGGCACCCTATTTGGCGTAGCTACTTCATTAGGCTTTGGCGTTCAGCAGCTAAACGCTGGCCTACATTATCTATTTGGTTTACCACAAACCGAATGGATACAACTGGTACTCGTAGTCGTGGTTATCGCCTTAGCCACGGTGTCGGTAGTGCTAGGTTTAGACGGCGGCATTAAGCGGCTATCTAATCTCAACATTATTCTGGCAGTTGCCCTGCTGGTTGCAGTATTAATCTTTGGCCCTACCGAGTTGTTATTACAATCTTACGTGCAAAATACCGGCACCTATATGAGTGAGTTGGTGAACAGTACTTTCAACTTATACGCCTACGACCGTAAAGAAGATTGGATTGGCGGCTGGACCTTATTGTATTGGGGTTGGTGGGTATCTTGGTCTCCGTTTGTGGGAACCTTTATTGCGCGGGTTTCTCGCGGCCGCACTATTCGTGAATTTATAGTAGGCGTACTATTTATTCCTACTGGTTTCACCTTTTTATGGATGACCGTATTTGGTAATACCGCCATTCATATGATTGCTGGTGACGCTGCTAGCTCACTAGCTTTAGCAGTGAACAATGATGTAGCCACTGCCATTTTTGTGTTCTTTGAACAGCTGCCACTCTCGTCGTTATTATCGGCCATTGCGGTACTGCTTATTACCACCTTCTTTATTACCTCTGCAGATTCTGGTGCCTTGGTGATTGATACTATTACCGCTGGCGGTGAAACCAATACACCAGTATGGCAACGTATTTTCTGGACCTCAGTAATTGGTTTTATTGCCGCTGCATTGTTGTTTGCTGGTGGGTTGTCGGCACTACAAACCTTAACCATTGCCTCGGCATTCCCGTTCATGTTTGTTTTATTGTGTTTCTGTTATGGCTTATTTAAAGCACTTAAACACGACTACATGCTGCAAAATAGTGTGCAAACCCACAATACTTCAGTGCAATTTTCAAAAGCTAATATCTCTTGGAAAGAACGCCTAGATTCGTTGTTAGTTCACCCGCTTAAGCCAGAAGCCGAAAACTTTGTTAGTGACGTAGTGCGCCCAGCACTAACCCAATTAGTAACGCAATTTACCGAGAACGGGCTTAACGCTAAATTGATTGAAGACAGCGACAAGATTCGCTTAACGATTTACAAAGAAGAAGCGGAGAACTTTGCTTACGGGGTGCGTTTACGTCACTTTATGCTACCAAGCTACGCCGATGAAAAGCACAACGATTACTACCGAGCCGAAGTGTTTTTACTGCAAGGCGGTCAGCAATATGACGTATTTGGCTATACCGAAGACCAAATTATTGCAGACGTTATTAGCCAGTATGAACGCCACTTACACTTTTTATACTTGGCCAGCTCTGAGATTTTAGAGAAAGAAGAGAGCCCAATGCAACAAGCTCAGCATGAGGCACAAAACGCGAGCTAACATATGAAAATATAAAAAGCCGGATCTTTTGATCTGGCTTTTTTATTTAGTTCTAGGGTGAAAGCCTAGTCTTCTAGCCATGCTAAGGCGGATTGCTCGTCTTTAAATACTTGCACCTCACCAGCAATAAACCACTTACCTACTTTTGAGGCCCACTCAAGCCACTGCTGATGGCCTAATATGGCAATTTTTTCAAAGCTATGGCCATGTTTCAATCCCAGTTTTAAATCATCCCAGGCAGCGCGCATTTCCCAGCCTTCAAGCTCACTGGCATCAAAAAAACCACGAATTTGAGGGTGTTTAACCTCAGCTAAAGCCGATTCAATAATCGGCGTGATGGTTTGATAATCTTGATGAGTAAGGGTGCCACAAGCTTTAAATGAGACCAGCAAGCGCGTTTCTAGCCGCTCAATGCCCACTGTTATACCGTGTCTGCGAATAGTCATAAGTGCTTCCTTGTTCAGCTAAACTCGCACTACCAGTATGGTAAAGATTGGCGCACACTCAAGCCGAATTGCTTGGCATTAACAACAAGCAATAAAACCCGCGTTTAGGTTTGATGTTTAGCCGATTTAAATGCAAGATCCTACAGATGAAAGATGAACCTCTACACATTCCACTGCCCTCGTTAATTCGTAGAATTGGCGGTAACAATGCCAAACTAGCCAAACAACTGGCAGACGCAAATAGCTGTGCAATAAAGCGTATTCGCCGCTCACGTAATTGGCAGCTAATAGGCTCGGAACAAGCCGCTATAAAACTGTTAAAAAGCTTAAGAGACTTGCAAGATGAAGGCATGCGCTACTTAGTGACTAAGCTAGATGAGCAGCTCAAGGCTTTTCAAGAACAGCAAGAGCCTAAACACGAAAGATTACTGCGTTTAGTGAGTGAGAAACCTAATATTACTTTAAACGAACTCATCGAACGAACAGATTGTACGCTGGCAGAAGCAAGGCTAGCGCGATTTGAATCGGAGCTATAACTTAGCGACAGAAAAAGCCATGACCGATTGTCATGGCTTTAGTTGTGAATCAATCAACCCTAGCTTTTAGTTAGCGAAAATTTATCCGCATTCCATTGCCAGTCACCTGCTTCACCGATACTCATAATACGAATAGTATGCTGGCCTTCGCTCAACGTCACGCTGTCGCTGATTAGGTTAGCCACAAATTCATCCCAAGAGCCGTTATTGCTAATGGCAGCCGTTACTACTGATTGCCCATCGACTAAAACCTCAATGCCCGCATTAGGCATTGTTGTGCCAGCATCAATGCTTAAACGATAAACGCCAGCCTCATTAACGCTAATCACGTAGTCGGCATAATCACCGGTTTGATTGAAGTTAATCGCTGAACCACCATTAACGCTGTAGGTTTGGAAGCCATCATAGGCGCCTCCTGTTACGCTAAAGCTTTCGGCTTCTATCTCTATGACCTGTTCATCGGGGGCAGGGTCGGTGCCGGGCTCAGTGCCACCACTACCACTAATGGGTGTAAACACTAGGTTGTCGGCGTTCCATTGCCACGCATTGGGTTCACCAACACTAATTAAGCGAATAGTTTGTTCACCACTAGCGTCAATCAATAGATTGTCTGCGATTACAAAGTCTTGAAAAGCATCCCAACCACCGGTGGCATTAATGCTAGTCACGCCCGCAGATTGACCATTAACAAACAGCTCTACACCGGCATTAGCCATGGTTGTACCTGCTCGCAATGTCACTGTATAACTAGCCGCAGCCAACTCCACTGTATAGTCTGCGTAGTCGCCAGTTTGGTTAAAGTTGATACCTTGGCCGCCGGCAATGTCATACACCTCAAAACCACCATTATCGCCTCCAGTTGCGACAAAGTTTTGAGCTTGCAGTGTCACTGCAACTGGGTCTGTGCCACCGTCACCTGGATCTGTGCCACCGTCACCTGGATCTGTGCCACCATCACCTGGATCTGTGCCGCCGTCACCTGGGTCTGTGCCGCCATCACCTGGATCTGTGCCGCCGTCACCAGGGTCTGTGCCGCCATCACCTGGATCTGTACCACCGTCACCAGGGTCTGTGCCGCCATCGCCTGGGTCTGTGCCGCCATCACCAGGGTCAACATCACCCTCTAATACTTGAGTAAAGTGCGCGCGGGCGCCATTCCACTGCCAGCCAGAACTACCTGAACTCATCACTCGAACAGTATGAGTACCGGGTTCTACCTCAAACGAGCCTGCCAGATCAGTGCGTTTATTCACGTTCCAATTCCCTGAGGAAGCAATGTCACCGCTAAGAACTTCAACACCATCAATGAATATCGTTACACCAATGCCGTTAGCAATGTCGGTGCCAGCAGAGACTCCTGCCATGTAAGTGCCACCACTGCCAAAATCAACGTCAAAGAAGTCTCCATAGTCGCCACGGGTATTAAAGGTGATTACGCCATTGCCTACGCCCCAGCCAAACACGTTGTCGTTCTCAACCGCTTCCCCGTCTTTACCGGTTGCACCGTAGTTAACCAACTCCAAATCAAAACGCTTACCAATTTGCAGAATATCTGCACTAACACTAATGCTCTTGTTTGGAAGGTCGGCATGGGAACCAGTGAAGGTGACACTACCAGCTGTTTTGGTTGTGACCATGCCAGAGCGATTGATATCAGCAACACTTGGGTCGCTAGATACCCAGTTCATTTGCTTATCGGTAACATTGCTTGGAGTAAATTGTGGAACTAAAACGTAAGGAATATCACTTTGAATCTCGATATGGCTCTGCTTAGCCGCTATGTCTTGCAAAGTGATCACTTCAGGCGAACCACTGACAGGGTTGCCCCATTTTTCACGATACGCTTCGCTACCGCCGTATTCTGCAGCTACACGATTCTCACCGGGTTTTCCGTTTAAGCCGTCACCGCTTTTAATGGTGGGATCCATAAAGTAACGACCACGCCAATTTTGCTCAGTTTGTTCGTTTGTCCACACTCTCACGTATTCAATCTGGTGAGCAAAATCTAGCTCATTGGCACTTGGCATACCAAACCAATCAGGCATAGTTTCGGTATCCAACAACAAGTACAGCGGTGTATGGTAGTAACGGTTTTTCATTGAGCGAATAGGCTTGCCGTCGAAGTACCAGATGATTTCCTCCGGTCCCCAGTAAAAACCGTAGACATGAAAATCATCAGCAAAATCAATGTCGGCTTTCCAGTGGCCACCGTTTTGATACGCAGTGTATTCATTGCCTTCTTCATTCACGTAAGACATTTCTTCGCCTTGGTGAATAAAGACCCACGAGTTCATATTGTAATAAGGCGCCCATTCTGAGCGTCGACCTGACTGCTCATAAACATCTAACTCCAATTTACTCTTAACGTGGCCCGGCTCGTTAAACTGCGATAGAAACTCTTTATCTTCTAAGGTTTCGGCATACAGCCAGAAGCCACTAGAGCCAATGCCCACTTTAGATTTAACTTCAAAATAGCCATAACGAATAGGGTTTACGTTTTGCACACTGGCCGACGTCCAACCGTAGTACCACTCATTCCAAAAGCCGTGTGGCGTATAGGTTTCGTCGCTGCTAATGCTAAGGTGTAGCTTGCCGCCTTCTTGCTTAACATTTTTAGGCGCAAATACTGCTGGTGCTCTTCCACCCCAAATATGATTGTTAGGTAACCATTTACCGGCTTCTTTGCCGATAAGGTTGTACTCATTAAACTGAGGGCTATCAAATTCATCACTAAGTTCTTCTACCTTTGTCCAACCACCTTGGTTGGCTAAATCTGATAGCGGATAGTTTTGATGTTCAGGGCTAGTACGCTTAACTGCATCGGCAGGATCCCAAGGAGATAAGCCATTTCCGGGCACTTGTTCAGGCTCTTCATAAGCTTCTTCTGTCAATTGGCCGTCAGCATCGTAGTAGCTATCGGGGTATTGATGAAATGAGCCTTCCCAGGGGGTATAGATTGCGTTCACTGGTGTACTGCTAAATACCAGTGCCACAGCACTAGATACTGCGAGAGCAATTGGCGTCTTGGGCCATTTGGTAAACATGATCTTCGTCCTTAAATATCACCGCTGTATTGCGGCATAAATGATTAGTGCAAACTTACGCAGCACCGATTAGCTCACCACGAGGGTGAGATCAGTTAGCACTAAACCGGCCACCCAAATGGTGGTGACCAAAGAACGTATAAATTAGGAAAATCTATGCAAAAACAGTGAATAGCCACCGAAATTGAAAAGCTAGTTGACCTATTACTTGTATATTTTTGTTTTTATTTGTGGTGTTGAAAACGCCAAAACCCTTTTTGAAAAGGCTACCAACGATCAACAGTGACCTTTTTACCAACAATTATTTATTTTATGAACAAAAATATTAATAACAATCAGTCGAATAAAAATTCAAATATATTATTAAATTAGCAGTATCTGTTTAACTGAGGGATTTGAAAGCCGTATCAGCAGTGTCAAATTCGCTACACGCTAAGCCAATTGCGGCCAAAGTCGCTCTACCTGCTGAAGCGTACCTGCGTAAGGTAAGTGCTCACAACGGCCAAACCCACTGAGTTGACGTAACTTAAATTTGGTAGACCAAGGGCTGGTAATGCCAGTTAAGAAGCGGCAGGCCATAATCGGGCTTAGCTTGACTTTGTTGCCCGTACTAAGGTGCTGGTGTAACGCCTGTAAGTCACTCAGTATTTGCTCGTCGTTTAGTGCAACGCTTGCGGTGGAATAGGTCAATTTAGCCACTTGACCTCGGCACACGCTGCAATGCCCACATTGCTGGGGCGCATTGTTATCATCAAAATAACGCGCTAACTGATAGCTTAAGCAGCTATCTAGCTCAAAAAAGCGAACGAGCTGAGCGATCCGTTTTATCTCTTTGGTTTGGGTATCATTAAAGTAAGCACTTAAACGGCTAGCCAGTTCTGGCTCTGCTAAGGCTTGGGTATTCACTTGATACACCTCGGTAATTTTTTTGGTTTCCAGCTCAATTAAGCCCTGCTCCGCCAAATACTCTAAGGCGGCAACCACTCTTGAACGCTCGGCTTGGTATTGCTGATACAGCGTATCAAAATTAAGGCTTCCCCAAATTTTCTTCATTTGGGTATGTTCAAAAATGGCTTGAATGAATTGCAAGCGCTCGCCAGAAAAGCGCGCTAATACGGCATTTTTGTCTTGTAAGAATTTGTATTTAAAATCGGCATAATAGGCATATAACGGTTTAACTAAACCTTGTATTTCTAACTGCACCAACAAGGTTTTTAAGGGTAATTGGCGAATATTGCTTAGGTTGCACAGGGTATTTATTTGCACTTCCCACTGCTGGTTTTGGCTTTCTTCTCGAATATTGTTTAGCACACTCTCCACGCCGCTTAATTCTGGCGTATCACCATAAACAAAGTTCTCTACCGTGGTTAAGCCGTCTAAATTTGCGAGCGTTAAACACTGCGACAATTGCCCATCGCGCCCTGCTCGGCCAATTTCTTGGCTGTAGTTTTCTATAGATTTGGGTAAGTCGTAATGCACCACAAAACGAATATTGCTTTTATCTACCCCCATGCCAAAGGCAATGGTGGCTACCACCACTTGCACCTTGTCATTCATAAAATCATTTTGAGTTTGCTGGCGCTGTTCGTTAGCAAAACCGGCATGGTAGGCCACCGCATTTATGCCTTGCTGCTGTAGGTGTTTAGCCACCTCTTCTGCGGTGTGCTGCAAGGTAACGTAAACAATTCCTGCCCCGCTTTGCTGGCTAACAAATTGGCTTAAGGTTTGATGTCTATCAGCACTGCTACAGGCTTGCACCGACAAATCTAAATTAGCGCGATAAAAACCAGTTTGTACAATGTCTTGCTCATTAATCGCAAACCGCGCGGCCATATCTAACTTTACTTTTTTAGTAGCAGTGGCTGTTAACAGCAGCACTAAAGGGATATTAAGCTCTTGGCGATACTGCGGCAGTTTTAGGTAATCCGGCCGAAAGTTATGGCCCCATTCAGAAATACAGTGCGCTTCGTCTACCACTAACATCGACATAGGCACCGATTGAATAAACTGGCGAAAACGCTCGTTTTTGAACCGCTCAACCGAGACCATCAAGATCTTGGTTTTACCGCTGCGAATATCGCTCATTACCTGCTTGCTTTGCTCTGGGCTTAGGGTTGAATCTAAACTGGCTGCGGCGATTCCCTTAGCGTGTAAAAACTCCAACTGATCTTTAATCAACGCCAATAAAGGTGATACCACCAAAGTAAGGTGTGGCAGTTGTAAAGCGGTGAATTGGTAACACAAGGATTTACCCGAACCGGTGGGAAATATCGCTAAACACGAGCGCTGTTCCAGCAAACGTTCTACCACTGGGGCTTGCCCGTGGCGGAAGCTTTCAAAGCCAAAAGTTTGTTGTAACTGGGATAATAAAGCGTCGCTCATGTTGTATTTACTCGTTGAGTGTTTAAAAAGAAAATTTAGTTAAAAGCATCGTACAAAGCGTGCGCGGCTAAGCCAGTAAACACGCTAATAGCCACACTTAACAAAGTGCCCAGCATAACGTATTCGGTGAGTTTGCGGTCTGACTGCCCGGTTAAGTCACCAAATCTAAAGATTGATTTGGCCGCCACAATAAAACCAATGGCAGCAAACTGGTGCAGCAACACACAGGTTACTACTAAGCAGCGCTCAACCATGCCAATTGCCTGGCCAGCCATAGGCAAATTTTGCTCTGGTTGATGGGTTATGGGGCTCCAACGCTGTAGAACTAAGGCCAACAATTTAGAACTTGGGCTAAGTATCAGTAGATATGCTAAAGCAATAACTAAAGGGCCTGGTTCTAGTAGTTTTTGGCTTAACTCGTCTACCTGTTCCCATGACTGCGTTAACTCTACCACCAGCAGCAATAACACCAGTATTTGCGCTAATTGTCGGCCTATAAAGTAGCGGCTTGTATCGGGTAAATACGCGCTCACGCCACTAATTAATACACTTGCCACCAGCAGCGCTGCGGTTGCTACCAGTAAAGACACACTGGCACCTATTAAAGCCCACGCCAGCAATATAAATATCAGGCTAAGAACCAGTGCTCGACCATATAAATTGGGCGCAGCAAATTTTAATTGCTGAATATTGCTAGCCCAGTTAGCAGGCATACAATAAAACTCAAACAAGACATAGGCCAAGCCGATGCTAAGAGCGAATTGTGCTAGCTGTTCCATAGTAAAACTCATCCATAAGTTGTTTAAAAAAGTGTTTGTACTCGTCTAACAATTGATATTGCGATTGATTAAGCAGCTTGGTGGCATTTACCCGCGAACTGCTTAGTTGCTCGGCCAAGGCTGCATGGCTAGGCTCGGCCAATTGCCAATATAAGAATAAGGCCTTGGCCTGCCTAACGGTAAGTTCTTGTATTTGACGATCGGCAAACTTGGTTAACAAGGCAATACGCTGCACAAACTGCTCATTGTTATTAAAAATGCCTAAGTAATGGCGCTTTAAACTATCCAGCCCGCGCCCAGAGAGAATAAAGGCTTCGCCATTTGAGCGAGAAACATACTCCGCCAGCGGGTCAATTTTACCAATACCAATGCCTATTCGCGCATCAAAATTTTGTGCATTACTGCCATAAGCTTTTAAACCTAAGCGAATGCTTAACGCGCACTCTAGGGCCTTGCGTGGGTCGTTTAGCACTAACTGAAAAGCATCACCTCGAAAAATCTCGTAGCGACACTGATACTGCTCACTCGCTTGCGCTAAGTGTTCACTTAAACGTTGTAAAACTTTGGCGAAGTCTTCGCTACTCAGCTCACTAGAGCCCACTAAGTCTCCGGTAAGCACTGCTACTTGTTGCATATTCAGGCCTATATTTACTGACAGAACAAAAGTAACCTAAATTAGTTACTTAATCAAATGTAACCATTTAAAGTTACTTATACTTAAGTAACTCCGTTATTCAAGCTTTCGCGCTCGATGGTACTTACTTCAAACAGGTGATTTTGCTGGTAATTCACACACCAGAAAACATCATACAAATATAGGCAAACAACGCCGTAGCGAACTAACAAAAACAATCACTTAACCACTAAGTTAAACGCTGAGTAAACCTTTATATCAAAGCTTAGCCAACAAAAACCTACCTCTACTCACACTGCCAGCCCAATAGTACAAAATACTCATCAAGCAAGATTCACTCTCGCATTTGTATGACTAGTTCACAAAATAAGCATTTTTGTATTATAAAATTACCTTTTGCAAGGCGTAGCTGATTTTTTAATCACTAAGCTCGCTAACATTAAATTTCATAAGTTGATTATCAATTTTATGACATGGCCATTTACTTAACAGAAGCAGGTAAGCAGTAGGTCTACAAATAGTGGGGCAAGCTAAGGATAAAACCGCTCGTCTTAGTTTACCTAAATGTACATTTACTTTAGCAACAAGGTTTTCCAATTAAGGATATTAGTGATGAAACCTATTGATAAACACGCTGCATCGAACAAGTTCCTGTTAAACAACAATGCCCTGAAAAAATCAGTGTGCTTTGTTGTTCTAGCGTTATCTTCTTCGTTAGCAACTGCTGCAACGTTCAACATGCAAAAAAATGAAACGGGCTACTCTATAGACGGAAACGGCGGTGCCGTTGACGGGCAGCAGCTATACCTATGGACCACCAACACCACCAATACCAACCAAAATTGGGTGCAAATTAGCCATGGAAGTGGTTACTACTCCTATAAAAAAGAAGGCACCAGCCTGTGTTGGGACGGCGGTTCTGGCGGTGCAAACAATCAAGCCGTTACACTAGAAGTATGTGACGCCAGCAATTACGACCAACACTGGAAGAAAGTTAAAGTAACCAGTGGTACCGAAATCTACCGCATCGAAAAACGCAATGCTCCGGGCTACTCGATTGACGGTAATAATGGAGCAGCAAAGCGACAATCACTCTATCTTTCGCCCTCAAGCAGCAGTGTTAACCAGCAATGGGAACTCACCAGAACTGATACTACATCTGGTGGCGGATCAGGTGGCGGCAGCGGCAGTGGTGACTACAACTTAGATGCTTCTAAAGCACCTTCTGCAAATTTTGATTTATTGGATTGGTATTTGAGCATTCCAAAAGATGAGGGTGATGGTTACGCCACCTCGATAAAAGAAGTTGAGCTAGCAGCCAGTTACGAAGATGCCTATTTTTACACCGGTAGTGATGGCGGCATGGTGTTTTACACGCCGGTTAAAGGGGTAACCACCTCAAGCGGCACAAAGTATGTACGCACCGAATTGCGTGAAATGTTGCGCCGCGGAAATACCTCGTATTCTACCAGCGGTAAAGACAACAACTGGGCGTTTTCAAGCATACCAAGCAGCAGCCAAAGCGCCTTTGGCGGGATTGACGGCACGCTAGACGCCACCTTAGCGGTAAATCACGTAACTACAACCAGCTCAAACAACGAGCACGTTGGCCGTATTGTCATTGGCCAAATTCATGCTGAAAAAAATGAACCTATCCGCCTTTACTACCA
The DNA here is from genome assembly GCF_030548385.1 of Agarivorans sp. 1_MG-2023. Classification (NCBI taxonomy): domain Bacteria; kingdom Pseudomonadati; phylum Pseudomonadota; class Gammaproteobacteria; order Alteromonadales; family Alteromonadaceae; genus Agarivorans; species Agarivorans sp. 1_MG-2023. The sequence continues at coordinate 48,075 of NZ_JAUOSJ010000020.1, forward strand.
CAAGCTTCCTGGTAACAGTAACGGCGCCATTTACTTTGCCCACGAAACGTCGAAATCAGACGGTGGTAACGAAACGTGGTACAACCTACTTGGCAGCATGGTCTCGTCAAACGGTGATTTAAGCAGTACTTCAAACCCTTCTAGCGGCATTGGCTTAAACGAAGAGTTCTCTTATACCATTACGGTGAATGGCGACTCGCTGATCGTAAAAATCAGCCAAAACGGCAGCCAGCTCGCCAGTAAAACCGTCAACATGTCGGGCAGTGGTTACGATGACTCGGGCAACTACATGTACTTTAAAGCCGGTATCTATCTGCAAGATAACAGCAGTAACGATAGCGACTACGCCAAAGTTACCTTTTACAAGCTAAGTAATACCCACAATAACTACAACCCGTAAGTTAAGTGTTTTAGGTATTTAGCCAACAAACCAAAGGCCGCTAATAGAGCGGCCTTTTTTAAATATTGATGTGGGCTTTGCCGAAAGACAATAAGCCTGAACATAAGTACTAAAAATGAACCGTTCTGCATCAGTGATGCTATCTCATTTTCGCCTCACAAGGTATTACCACTCCCCTCCCCAGATAGTGCGATTTACCCTAAACGTTTCTTTCTTTGGGTGGGAAAATACTGTGATTATACTCATGTGATATGCAATTCCTCCTTTCCACAGGCGCTTGCATTCTTTTCTGCTGATGTATTTGTCATTTTTCGAGCTAGGCGGCTGATGACGCTCAGGAAAGATGATAATCTGTCTTTTATCAAATGTATGATAAGAGGAAAAATGCATTGTTTAAACAAGGAATTTTTCCTCTTATTAAGCTGTTAAGCCTCTTTATATGTTTGTTCGACAATTCAAGGATCCAGAATGATTAGATTAATGAAAGTTGCAATAACAGGTTTTAAAGGAATCTCGGATAGGGTCGAAATACCTGCAAAAAACTTTAACGTAATTGTAGGGAAAAATGATGCAGGTAAATCAACTGTTCTAAAAGCTCTAGATTTGTTCCTTAACAATAAGCAATATATCGCAGATAATTTAAACAATCGCACTGAACAATTTTCAGAGATAGAGCTGTTTTTTTCGCCTCAAAATACGCAGATCATCGTAGATGAAAATGTTCAAACAACGTTTGAAGATGAAGAACTAATTGATCAAGATGGATTTATTCATATTTCAAAACGCTGGGATGGTACTAAAACAGGGAAGATTTCCCCAGAATATTTTGTTACAAGAAAGTCTTACAAAGAGTTAGACTTTTTCTCACTAACAGAAGCAAAACTGATAAAGCTATGCCGTGATAATGATCTTGAAGCAGAGCCCGGTTTAATGACAAATCCTGTAACAGGAGAAGACCATAATAATGCAGAAAAACGTCGACGATTAAAGTCCATCTATATAGAAAAAGCTTTTGAATTTGAGTATATACAAGAAAAATTACCTACCTCTGGGCAAACTAGACTTAAAAAAACTGAGCAAGCTATAAAGAAATGTCTACCACAATATGAATATTTTTTAGCTGACTCACCTCTTTCTGAAAGTGATAGCACCATTCAAAAATACTTTAAAGATATGGCATTTCAAGTCATTCAAAACCAAGTTGACACTAATGTTCTAGAGCAAACGGTAGTTACTCAACTACAAAGTGTGTTGTCAGGAATAACAGAAAAAATAAATGCTGTCGTCCCTGAAAGCGAACAGGTAAAAGCGAAAATTGATTTTGATTGGAGTAAATTAATTACTACAGGCTTTGAAAGTGATGGCTCCGAAGGTTCTATTCCCCTCTCTGCTAGAGGTGATGGATTTAGACGAATTACTATGATGTCTTATTTTGAATATCTTGCAGAAGAAAAGCATGGTGATCATCAGAACATAATCTTTGCATTTGAAGAACCGGAAACATTTTTACATCCTTCTGCGCAAGAAAATCTATTTGAAAAATTGAATGATATATCTAATGCAGGGTACCAAGTATTTATGACTACCCACTCTCCTGTTTTAGTATCTAAAACACAACGCGAAGATCTCCATCACATTTATAAGGAGCAAGGGAATTACCAGTTAAATTCAAATGTAACTAACTATAAAGAAATTGCCGATGACCTTGGTGTTACTGTCGACAATCAATTTGTTTCTATGTTTGATAATGCAAAGTGTCTGCTTTTGGTTGAAGGCGTAGATGATTGTAATGCTTTTTCTCATGTTTCAAAAATCTATCATGAAAATGGTCTAAATTGTAAACCGCTTGATGATATTGGGGTAATTGCAATTCCAGTTGGTGGATGTGGAAGTATTAAGCATTGGGTCTCTTTAGATCTACTTACAACTTTAAATAAACCTTTTTATATATATTTGGATTCAGATAAGGAAGCAGAGCAGGATAACTCTCCTAATGCAGATAAATTGGTTGAATATGGTTTTGTGGAGGGAGAAAATTTCTCTGTGACTAGGAAACGAGAAATAGAAAACTATATGTCTCCTGATGCTCTAGAACGACTAGCTCCTGGTTGTGGTATTTCGTTTACTGATTGGTGTGATGTAAAAGGGAAAGCAAAGCAAAATGATATGAGGGTTGCTTTAGGCGGGAAAAAAGTAGCGAACAAGCATTTTAGTTCTTTAAGATTTGAAGAACTTGTTTCAACCTTTAACCCCAATGGAGATGATGATGAGTTTTTAGGGCTTTACAATAAACTTGCAGAGCTAGTGAACGAGGCTTAACAAGTCGTTTAAACGGACAAAAAACAGTTGGCTTTTGTTCGTGCCTCACAAATTGTAGCCAACTATTTTTCGCCGCTTAACGAGGCGCTGGAGGATCCCCTCATAAATCTTTCAGTCCCGCAGAGTGAGTCAACCAGCGAAACTCGTTAATTGCCCAGCG
>NZ_JAUOSJ010000021.1:0-40258 GCF_030548385.1 Agarivorans sp. 1_MG-2023
GGAGTGGTAGTTCAGTTGGTTAGAATACCGGCCTGTCACGCCGGGGGTCGCGGGTTCGAGTCCCGTCCACTCCGCCACTACTAAACATTAGGCCTCGTTAATCGAGGTTTTTTTGTGCCTAAAATTTACCAAGCTAACTCTGGTTTGACTAATCTTGGTACTTATCTCTAATGGCAGCAAAACGTTCAAAGTTGTTGAGTAGTCCATCTACCAGTTGTGGATCAAACTGCACACCACGTTGCTGTTTTAAATACTCAATAATTTCTTCATCGTTCCAGGCATCTTTGTAGCAACGAATACTTCCCAGTGCATCAAATACATCGGCTATAGCTGTTAAACGACCACTCAGTGGGATTTTCTCGCCTTGTAAGCCTCTTGGGTAACCCGAGCCATCCCATTTCTCATGATGCGAACCAGCAATCTCTGAGGCGAGCTGCATGACTTCAATATTTGAGTCTTTCAACATGTTTTCGCCAATGGCGGCGTGAGTTTGCATGATTTCCCATTCTTCAGGGCTGAGTTTACCGGGCTTATGCAAGATAGCATCGGGAATGGCTACTTTGCCTACATCGTGTAACGGTGAGGCAAGTTTTAGTTGTTCTACACGCATAGCCGGCAAATTAAGTTGCTCGGCTAACAGCGCGGTGAACAAGGCGACTCGTCGCACGTGCATGCCAGACTCTTTTGAGCGGGTTTCTACTATTTCGCCCAAGCGATACAGCACTTCTTTTTGGTTGGTACTTATCACTTCATTGAGCCGGATGTTTTCCAGCGCCACGACTATGTTTTCACTGAGTAGATTAATGAAATGTTGGTCGGCTTGATTAAATGGTGTATTACGCGTGATGTAAAACAGTAAGTTGTAGGCACTGTTTTCACAATAAATCACTAAGGCTTCATCGGTGAATACGTTTTGCTTGGTGCTAATGGCTTGGCTAAACATTTGCTGCTGAGCAAGGGGGAAATCTGATAATTGTTGGTGTTGTTGGCTCGGTCGTTGCTGCCCTTGGTAGGCCAACAGTTGTAACTGTGTCGCTTTTACCTGATAAGCAAACTGTTCCACCTGATAAATGCAGCTATCTTCTAGATTAAGGATCACTGCCAATTGTTCAAGAGCACCTTCTACAAAGGTAAATAGGGCATTTTTTTCAAAGATCCCTCGTGAGGCTTTAACAACTTTTTCTAAACCGATTTTGTGTTTTTCTAGGGCACAAATATCTCGATAAGAACGTAGGCTTGCTCTAATTAGAGTGCGCAGTTTTTGTGAGGTGAGCTCAGTTTTGTCTTTGTAATCATTAATGTCGTAGTTTTCTACCACTTCATCTTCGGGAGCCTGCCCTGGCTGGCCAGTGCGTAATACGATGCGCACACTTTGATTATTGAGAGTTTGCCTAATGTGTTTAACTAAACGTAAACCAGCATCGTCGGTTTCCATGACTACGTCGAGTAAGATCAACGCTATGTCGGGGTGAGTGATAAGTAGCTGTTTGGCTTCTTGAGCTGAGTTGGCGTGCAGGAATTGAATAGATTTGTTATCAAATGCAAACTGCGACAAGGTCATTGTAGTGATGTGATGAACTTCTGGTTCATCATCAACCACTAACAGCTTCCATTGCTCTTTTGATTGCGCTACCTCAGGGGCTGAGTCATCCAGTAAAAAGATGTCATCACTCATTGCTGTACCGTGCCTATTTTTTCTTAGTTTAAAAGTATTTTAGACCCAAATTCAATGTGTTGTTTTTGTTTGTTATAAAAAAAGCGAGCTATGTCAGCTCGCTTTTTTATTATTGATTGTTACTTTACGCAACCGATTCCAAATCACCTGTGTTGGTTTTATCTAGGTTAGGGCGGTTCTCCAGTTGCTGGTGGTCAAAGTCGTCCACATTAATTGCATTGAGACGACCTTGTTCAGTGCGGCGCATTAATGCGGCTTCGTCGGCATTGATAACGCCTAGCTTAATGCCTTCTTCGGCGAGTTTATCTAACATAGTGAATGGACGCTTTTCGCCTAGTGCTTTACACACTTTGTCGTAGAGCGCCTCACAAGCCAATACATCTTCTAGGGTTTGTTCTAGTTCGCCATATACGTTGCCGGCAACGCGGCTATCAAAACGCCCTTGGCCTACACGATTACGGGTTTCACTCGGTTGCTGCAAAATGCGCGCAAGTTTGTGATCAAGTTTGTCACTTGGCGCACGCAATGGTTTGCCTAATGGGAACATGACTAAACGCATTGCCTTACCAACCCACTTATTAGGGAAGTTTAGCAAGAGCTCATCTAAGGCTGTTTGTAATTGATAGAGTGAATCTTGCATTGCCCAGTGCAACAGATCTAAATCTTCAGCTTTACGGCCATCGTCAGCGAAGCGTTTTAAGGCTGCTGAACCTAAGTAAAGTTGGCTAAGCATATCGCCTAACCGGGCTGATACACGCTCTTTACGCTTAAGATTACCACCCAAGGTACCCATGGCTACGTCTGATAACAACGCTAAATTACTGCTAAAGCGTGTGAGCTGTTTGTAATAAACAGCGGTTTGGTCTGAATATGGTGCGCTAATCATGGTGTGGCTACTTAGACCGAACCAAAAGCTACGTACAAAGTTGCTGGTGGCGAACCCTAAATGGCTAAATAGCGCTTTATCGAACTGTTTTAGACCTTGGTTAAAGTCTGGGTTAGAGGCTGCTTCCATTTCATTTAATACGTATGGGTGGCAGCGTATTGCGCCTTGACCATAAATAATCATGCTGCGAGTAAGGATGTTAGCCCCTTCCACGGTAATCGCGATCGGGGCGCCTTGATAAGAACGCGCCAAGAAGTTTTTAGGCCCTAAACAAATGCCTTTACCGCCTACCACATCCATGGCGTCAATACTGGCGTGTTGGCCGCGATGAGTGAGGTGGTATTTTACAATAGCGGTAATTACCGAGGGTTTCTCCCCCAAGTCAATCGCCGTTACGGTTAAATCTGAGGCTGCGCCCATTAAATATGCGTTACCAGCTAAGCGAGCAAGAGGCTCTTCAACCCCTTCCATTTTACCAATTGGTAATTTGAATTGGCGACGAATGCGAGCATAGGCACCAGTAGCCAATGCTGCATTCTTAATACCGCCAGTAGCGCTAGACGGTAGGGTGATACCACGGCCTACCGATAAACATTCCACTAGCATACGCCAGCCTTGGCCAGCCATTTCTTTGCCACCAATAATGAAGTCGATAGGCACAAATAATTCGTTTGCACGGGTAGGACCATTCATAAAGGGTATGTTTAGCGGGAAGTGACGACGGCCCACCTCTACACCGTCTATGTCTGTGGGAATGAGTGCACAGGTAATGCCTAATTCTTTTTGCTCGCCCAACAAAGCTTCTGGATCTGACAGCTTAAACGCTAAACCAAGAATGGTGGCGACAGGAGCCAGCGTTATGTAGCGTTTGTTCCAAGTGATACGCATCCCCAATACTTGCTCGCCTTGCCACTCACCCATACATACAACGCCAGCATCGGGAATTGAGCCGGCGTCTGAGCCTGCTTCAGGGCTGGTTAAGGCAAAGCATGGGATCTCTTTACCTTCGGCCAAACGGGGAAGATAGTGGTCTTGCTGTTCTTTAGTGCCATAGTGTTGCAGCAGCTCGCCGGGGCCTAATGAGTTAGGTACACCTACAGTGCTTGAAAGTACGGCTGAAATACTGGCTAATTTTTGTAGGACACAAGATTGCGCATAAGCTGAAAATTCTAAACCGCCATATTGCTTTTTAATAATCATGGCGAAGAATTTGTGCTCTTTTAAGAAATCCCAGACTTCCTCTGGTAAATCTGCCAACTCATGAGTGATTTCCCAATCATTGGTCATGGCACAGACTTGTTCAACTGGGCCATCTAAAAATGCTTGTTCTTCTGGGCTTAAGCGCGGAGCAGGGTAGCTATGTAGTTTTTTCCAATCTGGAGCTCCGCGGAACAAGTCGCCTTCCCACCAAGTAGTGCCTGCATCAATCGCTTCTTTTTCAGTTCGCGACATTTCGGGCATGATTTTTTTGAAGATCTTGAAAAGCGGTTTAGAAATTAGCTGCTGACGCAAAGGTTTGAAGTTAAGCCCACCCACAATCAGTAAATAGCCTAGCCAAAATAGCTCACTAAAAGGCGATATAACACTGTAGCCCAGCAGAGCCGCGGTTAGTACCAAGCTAAACGCTAGTAGTGAGGCTCTAAAATAGGCAAGTCCGCCCATCAATAAAATAATGCCAATAGCGGCAATTAAAGGTAAGTAACTTTGCATCAATATCTCCCTGACGTTGGTAAGAGGTCTGACCTCTTTGGGTATTTGTAACGCATTGGTTAACAAAGTTCAAGTTATTCACAACTATTCAACATTTAGCTTAGCGTATTGTTTAGTTAACAAATTATTGTTTGAGCTTGATTTCAGCGCTGATCAACGGCAAAAAAAGCGTTATAGTGTGGGAATTAACACGCCTTGCCCCCTAAGGGATAACCTAGATGAAAAAACTGATTGTTGAAGAGTTACAAGAAGCTGCCACGGTATTAAACGCATTTATTGCCGATGAAAAAAATATTGATGCTATTGAGCAAGCAGCCCGCATGCTGGCAGATAGTTTTAAACAGCAAGGTAAAGTGCTCGCGTGTGGTAACGGTGGCTCACATTGTGATGCAATGCATTTTGCCGAAGAGCTTACTGGCCGCTACAGAGAAAACCGTCCGGCTTACCCTGCCATCGCTATCTCTGATCCTAGTCATTTGTCATGTGTGAGTAATGATTACGGTTACGAATTTGTATTTTCGCGTTATCTAGAAGGTTTAGGCCAACCTGGAGATGTACTATTTGGGATAAGCACCAGTGGTAACTCTGGCAATATTGTTAAAGCGATTGAAATGGCTAAAACAAAAGGCATGAAGGTTATTATTCTGTCAGGCAAAGATGGCGGAAAAATGGCTGGCCAAGCCGATGTAGAAATTCGCGTACCGCATTTTGGTTTTGCTGACCGAATTCAAGAAATTCACATTAAAGTGATTCATATTCTGATCCAATTAATTGAAAAGTATATGGCTGAGTAGGCAATTGTCCTTAAAGAATTTAACGAGCGAGTTGTAGTATGTGTGAGTTACTAGGAATGAGTGCAAACGTTCCTACCGATATTTGTTTTTCTTTTACTGGTTTAGTACAACGTGGCGGCGTGACAGGCCCACATGTTGACGGCTGGGGTATTACTTTTTACGAGGGCAAAGGCTGTCGCAGTTTTAAAGATCCTGCACCGAGTTGCCAATCAAAAGTTGCCGAGTTGGTACAAGCGTTTCCCATTAAAAGCCAAGCGGTTATCGGTCATATTCGCCAAGCCAACCGTGGCTGTGTATCGCTGGAAAATACACATCCTTTCACGCGAGAGCTTTGGGGACAGAATTGGACTTATGCGCACAATGGCCAGCTGAAAGGGTATAAGCAACTTGATACCGGCTTTTATCGCCCAGTGGGCGATACCGACAGTGAGCGCGCTTTTTGTTGGCTATTAGAGCAATTACGGATTAAGTACCCACGTAAGCCAGCCAGTATGGCGGCAATGTTTAAGTTTGTGGCAAGTTTAGCTGACCAGTTACGCGATAAAGGCGTATTTAATATGCTGTTAAGTAACGGTGAGTTTGTGATGGCGTATTGTTCAACAAACTTACACTGGATTACGCGACGCGCTCCTTTTGGTGAAGCCCAGCTCGCAGATGCTGATGTCACTATCGACTTTTATAAAGAAACCACGCCCAATGACGTGGTGACGATGATCGCTACCCAACCTTTAACCAATAACGAACAATGGCAAAAAATTGCTAGCGGTTCTTATGTATTGTTTAAAGATGGGGAGTTGCAATAAAAAAAGCGCCAATTGGCGCTTTTTTTAATTATCTGCGTAACCGCTGCTGGGTAACTGCTGGCCGTCGAGTTCGGCGTAATCACCTTGCATGACTAAGCGCTGCTCGATAAACCAATTTACCACCAATGGATAAATGGCATGTTCTTGAACTTGCACTCTATCGGCTAGCTCATCTGCAGTATCTTCTTCAAAAACTGGTACTTTAGCTTGCAGTACTACCGGTCCGCCGTCTAACTCTGCTGTTACAAAGTGTACGCTACAACCGTGCTCTAGGTCTTTAGCATCAATGGCGCGCTGATGGGTATGTAAACCTTGGTACTTAGGCAGTAATGAAGGGTGGATATTCAGCATTTTCCCGGCGAAACGCTCCACAAAATGTGGACTTAAAATACGCATAAAACCGGCCATTACAATTAAATCAGCTTGTTGCTGTTCAATGGCTTCGGCTAAGGCAATATCGTAGCTTTCGCGGTCACTATATTGTTTAGGGTTTACAACTACCGTGTTAATTGCTGCCTGCTTGGCACGCTCAAGGCCGAATGCATCGGCCTTGTTGCTTATTACCGCAGAAATAGAGGCGTTAATACGCCCCTCTTTACAGGCATCAATAATGGCTTGCAGGTTAGTCCCTGAACCTGAAATTAATACAACAATGTTGCCAGCCATTAATAATCCTATTTAAATTCTACTTGGCCTTCACCTTCAGCAACATTTTCAATGTGGCCAATTTTCCATGCAGATTCGCCATGCTCAGCCAATAAGGCTAGTGCGGCTTCAACTTCTGCTTCTGGTAGGGCGATTACCATACCTACACCACAGTTAAAGGTGCGGTACATTTCTTCACGTGCAACGTTGCCGTTTTCTTGTAACCAATTGAACACTTCTGGCCACTGCCAGCTGTTTTCATCAACTACCGCTTTAGCACCTGCTGGTAATACGCGTGGGATGTTTTCCCAGAAACCACCGCCAGTAATGTGTGATAAAGCGTGTACTTCACATTGCTTAAGCAAAGCCAGTACTGATTTAACGTAAATTTTGGTAGGAGTTAATAGAGTTTCACCTAAGGTGCTGTCGCCTAATACTTGTTTAGGGTCGGCATTTGATACTTCTAGGATTTTACGAATTAACGAGTAACCGTTTGAGTGCGGACCGCTAGACGCTAAAGCGATAAGTGCGTCACCCGCAGCCACTTTAGTTCCATCGATAATGTCGGCTTTTTCTACTACACCCACACAGAAACCTGCAATGTCGTAGTCATCGCCATGGTACATGCCTGGCATTTCAGCTGTTTCGCCACCAATTAAGGCACAACCAGATTGCTCACAACCTTGGCCAATACCTTTCACTACGTCTGCTGCGGTATCTACTTCTAGTTTACCGGTTGCGTAGTAATCAAGGAAAAATAACGGCTCTGCACCTTGTACAATAAGGTCGTTTACACACATTGCTACCAAGTCGATACCAACGGTGTCGTGTTTTTCCAAATCTAATGCAAGACGCAATTTAGTGCCTACACCGTCGGTGCCAGCTACCAATACAGGTTCTTTGTAACCAGTTGGCAATTGACAAAGTGCACCAAAGCCTCCTAATCCACCCATTACTTCAGGGCGCTGCGTACGTTTACTTACACTCTTAATACGTTCAACTAATGCATTACCAGCTTCGATATCAACGCCAGCATCTTTATAACTTAGAGGGGTGTTTTGTTTAGTCACGGGATTACCTTGCAACGAACATGGAAAAAAAATTTCGCGATATTTTAGCAGTCTTAGCGTCGCTGGAACAGTATTAAACGATAACTAAGACATTTTGTTGATATTTGCTAACATATCCCCATTGAGCCTGATTTAAACTAGCGGCTCACAATTCGGTAATTCAAAGGAATAGAGATGAAAGTTGTTGAAGTAAAACATCCCTTAGTGCGTCATAAAATTGGTCTAATGCGCGAAGCAGATATTAGCACTAAGCGTTTTCGTGAATTGGCTAGAGAAGTATCGGCTCTACTCACTTACGAAGCTACAGCAAACCTAGAGATAGAAGACGTAACCATTGCGGGTTGGAATGGCCCTGTAACGGTTGAGCAAATTAAAGGTAAAAAGGCTACGGTAGTGCCTATTTTACGCGCTGGCCTTGGCATGATGGACGGTGTTCTGGAGCACATGCCTTCAGCTAAAACCAGTGTAGTAGGTATTTACCGTGATGAAGAAACACTTGAGCCGGTTCCTTACTTCCATAAACTCGTAGGCCAAATTGATGAGCGTTTAGCGATTGTGGTTGACCCTATGTTGGCCACTGGTGGCTCTATGATTGCCACCATTGACCTATTGAAAGATCAAGGTTGTAAAGACATTGTGGTATTGGTTTTAGTAGCGGCACCAGAAGGTTTAAAAGCGTTAGAAGCTGCACACCCCGATTTGGTCTTGTATACTGCATCAATTGATGAAAAGCTAAATGAGCAAGGCTACATCCTTCCTGGATTAGGTGATGCTGGCGATAAAATCTTTGGTACCAAATAAGGTCCCATCGTTTTATAGAAATTAAATCTCTAGGAGAGTGTAGTGATTAAAAAGTGGTTGTTAATACTGAGTTTGGCCTTTGTGTTTTTCCCAGTGAGTGCTGCGCAGCAAAACGATTTGTACCGAATTGAAGCAAGCGCTACTGGTGATAATAAGCAAGATCAGCAACACGCTTTTGAATTGTTAATGCTGCGCTTAACTGGAGATGCTAGTAGTAGTTCAAATGCTTTAGTGGCGAAAGCAAAGGGTAATATTAACCCTTATATACAACAGTTTTCTTTTGGCGACGACATTATTTCGGTGCTGTTTAACGAGAGCAAAGTTAATCAGTTATTGATGCAAGCTCAGCTGCGTTTGTGGGGTAAACAACGTCCAAACATTATTTTGTGGTATGCCAACGAGCAAAACTTTAATCGTGATTTGCTAGCAGACAGCTCTCAGCAAGAGTGGCTGCAACAAAGTCGCCAACAAGCTCAGCTATTAGGTTTACCTATTCGCTTACCGGTGATGGACTTAGAAGACAGCATGGCGGTTAACGTAAATGATGTATGGGGAGGCTTTGATGGCCCGCTATACTCCGCGAGTGAGCGCTATGCAACGCCATTAATATTAAGCTTTAGACAATATCCTCAAGGTCAAAGTTGGCAAATTCAATGGCGCTTACTTGACGGTACTAGCCAAGTGCAATTAGATAGTGGCCAAGTACAGGCGTCGCTTGAGCAAGTAGGCGCAGAAGCAATGAGTGCAGTGAGCGCGAGTTTGGCTGCACGTTATGGCGTAGTGCTTGGTGAGGGTGAAGCTGAAGCAAGCTTAGTGAGTTTTGCAAATGTAACGAGTATCAACAAGTATGTTGAGCTAGAACGTTTCCTTAACCAGCAGCCTAGTGTAGCAAGCGTAACCCTACATCATGTTCAGCACGACATTTTTACTTTCGAAGTTCAGTTATTAAGCCCTTGGGAAGACTTACAGGCCTCTTTAGATATCGCGCCAAGGCTTCAGGCTGATGAATTAAGAGCCAAGTACTACTACTTCCAATAGCAAACATTTTTCATCTTAATAATGAGCTGGTACAATGCATCAAGTTTTTGTATCAGCTTTGATTTAACACTTTGACATTTTCCCCGCAATTATCACTTCCTGTACATTTACCTGATGATGAAACCTTGGTGAGTTTTTACCCAGGGGATAATCAACAGTTATTAAGTGCACTGCGAAATCTTGCTTTAGATAAAGGCGAGAGGATGCTCTATTTGTGGGGCAGTGAAGGCTCGGGTAGAACTCATTTACTGCATGCTAGCTGTACCGAAATGGCAGATGTTGGGGCGGCGAGTGCGTACTTACCTTTAGATCTCCATGCGGCAATGTCTCCGCAAATGTTGGAAGGTTTAGAGAGCATGGCCCTAGTATGCTTAGATAACATCGACGCGATTGTTGGTATTGATGCTTGGGAAGAAGCGATTTTTGATTTTTATAATCGTCGTAAAGAACTGGCTTCTACAACACGTTTGATTGTTACCGCCAATGCGCCTGCGCCGCAGCTTTCCTTTGGTTTAGCCGATTTACAATCGCGTTTAAACTGGGGCGTTACCTACAAGTTACATGAGTTGGATGACGAGCAAAAATTGAGTGCCTTGCAGCTACGCGCTGAACTACGTGGGTTAAAAATGCCGTTAGAAGTGGCGCGCTTTTTATTAAAGCGTTTGTCGCGAGATATGCCTACATTATTAACCAAGCTTGATCTGCTCGATCAAGCGTCGATTACCGCACAGCGCAAACTTACCGTACCGTTTGTAAAAGAAATCCTCGAACTTTAATCCGGCGACTTATCTTTTAGCTTTTTTAAGCCGATGCCTAACTCTTTTCCTTTATTTTTTGCGTATTGTAAGCCAAACCAAAAGGCTGCTAACACCAATACTAACTCAACCGCAGCTAACCAGCGCTCACTCTCAGAGACAACCAATAAGGTTGTGCTGTGCAATACGTAGAGTAGCAATACAAAGCAACTCCAAGCATAGGTGTAAGGCTTACCAGCGAGTATTCCTTTTAGTGGAAATAACAATGGCACCACCCAAAATGCCAGCATTAAGCCAAGGCTAATGTCGACGGGTGGGGAAAGCCACAAATGCCACATTAACACCCAAGCCAATAAGGCCAGATATGATCCTTTCGCTAAAATCAGCAGTTGTGCAGTGCTAAATTTAGACAATCTCAAGTACCTGCTCTGGTGGACGACCAATGCGTGCTTGGCCTTGGTTGATTACAATTGGCCGCTCAATAAGCTTAGGATTTGCATGCATTGCAGCGACTAGTTGAGCAGGAGTCAGTGAGGCGTCGGCCAAGTTAAGCTCTTTGTACAACTCGTCTTTTGTGCGCATCAGTTGGCGAGGCTCAAGCTGCAGCATTTTAAGAATATCGTTGATCTCAACTTCGCTAGGCGGCGTTGTGAGATAAAGCATCACCTCTGGCTCAATACCTTTTTCTTGCAATAGTTGTAGTGTTTGGCGGCTTTTAGAGCAGCGAGGGTTATGCAATATTTTAATGTTAGACATGGTTAATCCTTTGGTATCAACTTAGTTGAGCGCTTCTAGTTCTTGCTCAGCAAGTTTGAATTGCTCGATTCTTGCCTGAATGCGCGCTTGTTCGAGATTATTTTTAGTCAGGTTATAGGCGCTGTGTAGCTCATCAATGGCACGCCGATAATCTGAATGTAATGATAGGTACTCTGCCTGCGCCGTATGGCTAGCCGCCAAGTTATTTAGTCTTCGCTGAGTACGGCTTAATTCACCCCATCCAAGAGCGTCGTTAGGCTTCTCGCGTAAATAGCGGTCAAGGGTTTTAGCGCCATCTTCAAACTTACCGTTTTCGCTGTAAGCATGAGCAAGGTTAAGCACAATGACTTGGTTATTAGGGTAACGAGTTTGCGCTACTTTAAGCCGCTTAATGGCAGAATCGTATTGTTTAAGCGCTAGGTCGATATCAGTTTGTGTATCGATAATAAATAAGTTGTCTGGATGACGCTTGGCGAGATCATCAATAACCGTTTTTGATTCTTGGTATTTTCCCATTCCAAATAATGCCAGGGATTTACCGTAAAGCGCTGCGTCTTCAATCCGGTATTCTTTTCGCTGAATAACCCGTTGGTAGTACTCAAGGGCGTCAGCAGGCGACAATGTGCCGTGACGAACAATAATTCGTGACTTAGCCAATTGAAAAGACAGGGAGGGCGCAACATATCGATTAGGGTATTGATTAGCGCGTGCTCGGGCTTCACTTACTCGTGTTTCTGGAAGAGGGTGAGTAATTAACATTTGTGGTGGCTTGCTGGCATAGCGATACTTTTCTGACAGCTTACCGAAAAAGTTTCCCATGCCACTTGGATCGTAACCGGCCTTTGCTAAGGTTCTTAAGCCGATGCGGTCTGCCTCAAACTCATTTGCGCGGGTATAGTTTATTGAGTTTTGTACACCCGCTGCCATGGTGGCTTGCAGTGCTGCAATACCTGCTACTGGGTTAGCTAAGCCTAACAATAATGAGCCGAGCATACCTGCCATTGAAAGGTTTTGTGCCGCCGCTTGGTTTTCAATACTGCGTGCAATATGGCGCTGAGTAACGTGAGCTATTTCGTGAGCAATAACAGAGGCAAATTCACTTTCGGTTGCAGCGTATAAAAACAAACCAGTATGAATTTTCACGTAGCCGCCAAGAAAGGCCGCTGCGTTAATTTCGTTATCGGTAACTAAAAAAAAGTTAAATGGGGTTCGTACAGCATCAGCTTTAGCAACCAGTTGATTGCCTAACTCAGTGACATATTCGGACAATACTGGGTCGTTGGTCATACGGCTACTGGCGCGAATAATTCGCATATAGGCATTGCCGTAGATAATTTCTTTATCGATGGTGAGTGCCGATGCCCCAGCAGTACCGATTTCTGGTAATTGATTATTGGCTGACATGAGCGGGGCATAGCAAAATAGTATGCTTGCCATAAGAAATTGGGCGAGACGCGTCATTGATTTCCGATAACTTTCCATATGTATCGCGAGAATACCCCGATTTTGTTTGTTATTCAAAAGCTATAAATTGAGTCCTGAACAATAGCCTGTAATAATGGCGTGGTTATTTTATGGTAATTATTACAAATGCTTTGCCTCGACTTCCAAGAACACCAGTGTCCCTATCCGTTATTGGAGAGTAAACTTTGGCTTAAACGGGCTCAAATTGGTGACCAAATACAATTGTTGTTAGGTGATAGTGGATCGCGTAGTGATATCCCCAAGTATTTTCGTCGACTAGGGCATGCTGTAACTATTGAGCAAAGCGAACATCGCTTTAGTGTCACCATTACTGTCCAACCCTTAAAGGATTAAAGCTGTAACTATGTTTAAAGTCTTATCTAACTGGTACCACCGCATGTTCTCTGATCCGGAAGCGGTGGCCATGGCCTTAGTATTAGTCATTGGCTTTGTGCTTTTGTACTTTTTTGGCAACTTGCTCGCACCGTTACTAATTGCATTGGTTTTGGCTTATTTATTGGATTGGCCTGTAAGTTATTTGGCGAGCCATGGCTTTAGGCGTGGATTGGCGACGGCCTTGGTACTATTGGTGTTCTTCTTGATTGCTACCTTTACTGTGCTACGAGTGCTACCCACAGTGTGGAGCCAAGGTATGAACCTAGTGGCCGAATACCCAGTTATGCTTAACAGCAGCCAGCAGTGGTTAGAGTCTTTGCCGCAGCAATATCCAGAGTTTATTGATGGGGCATTGGTAGAAAGTGTTGTCGATAATGTACGAACTCGCTTAATGGGCATGGGAGAACAGGTTTTACAGTCTTCTTTTTCTTCAATTGTTAACTTAGCAACCGTGTTGGTTTACAGCGTATTAGTGCCATTAATGGTGTTTTTTATGCTGAGCGATAAAAAAGTACTGTTAAGCAGTGTGACTCGTTTCCTACCTAACGATCGCCGCTTGTTAACCCAAGTGTGGTCAGAGATGAATGGCCAAGTGATTAACTATATTCGTGGTAAAGCCATAGAGATCCTCGTCGTGGGCGGTACCAGTTATATTGTATTTGCGGTGATGGATTTACGTTACTCGGCATTACTCGGTGTATTAGTGGGGCTGTCAGTATTGATTCCTTTCATTGGCGCATTTGCGGTAACGCTACCTGTGGCGATGGTTGGTTTGTTTCAGTGGGGTTTAAGCCCGCAGTTTGGCTATCTAATTTTGGCTTATGGGATTATCCAAACCATTGACGGTAACGTATTAGTACCGATACTTTTCTCTGAAGCGGTTAACCTGCATCCTTTGGCCATTATTGTAGCGGTATTGGTTTTTGGTGGTTTGTGGGGGTTTTGGGGCGTATTTTTTGCCATCCCACTGGCTACATTAGTAAAAGCAGTGATGAATGCATGGCCGCATGAAAAAGTTGAAGAAGTTGAGGAAGAGCTTCCTCAACCTTAAGTGATTAAGCTTAACTAGCTAAGTAATCGAGCACTACTTGGTGGTGCTCTTTAGTTTTGAATTTGTTAAACACGTGCTCAATCTTACCTTGCTCATCAATCAAAAAGCTAATTCGGTGAATACCGTCATACTCTTTGCCCATAAACTTTTTGAGGCCCCAAACGCCAAACTGATCAGCTACCGCATGGTCTTCATCAGAGAGTAAATCGAAGTTGAGTTGATGTTTTTCAATAAACTTAGGTAAGCGTTTTACTGGATCTGGGCTCACTCCAAATACCACAGTATTGGCATCTTTAAGTTGTTCAATACTGTCTCGTAAACCACAAGCTTGAGTGGTGCAGCCTGGCGTTAAGGCTTTAGGGTAAAAATAGACTAATACTTTTTTACCCGCGTAGTCGCTAAGCTTAATGCGTTTCTCATCTTGGTTTGCTAGGTCAAATTGCGGTGCTGCTGCTCCGGCCGTCAATGTGTTCATCGAAGGTTCCTTGTTTAATGATGCTTAGTTTGACAAAAATTGCAGGTCGAATTGTTGGCTGCCTAACTCTTGGCACAATTGAGCAAATTCTTGTTCAATAATATTCGGTTGATGCTCTTGATTTAGCTTTACTTCAAATTCAGCATGAAGCATTTCCAATCCTTTCTCGGTAAAAAGATTAGACTTTAAGCCCACCATGCTCATATTGTGATCGCTAATAAACTGCGTCACTTTGCTAATCACGCCAGTAGCATCGGGTAAGGTCAGTTGCAAAACGGCGGCATGAGAATAATCGATCAGTGTATGGCGCGATGTTTTCTTCATTACTGTGAGCAATTGCAGCTCAAGTGCAGTTACTGGCAAGTGAGTTTCTATTTGCACAATCGCGTTATGCGTACCAGATACCAGCATAATGAGGGTAAACTCGGAGCCAAACAAGGCCATACGACTGTCTACAATATTACAGCCACAACCTGAAACCAATTGGGTTAATTGATTCACAATGCCCGGGCGATTGCTACCAACCGCTGTAACTACAAGGTACTGACTCATATTCTTTTTTGTATGCTTTGCAAGATTTAGAATCTCAGGATACTTGCTTAAAGAGGGGATTTCTAGCGGATAAGAACAGAGGGAGTATTAAAAGCGGAGTTTGTATCAAGCCCTTACGGTTTTCGCCTTGTGTTTATGAAAGTGGCTAAGTAGTATAGCGCCCTTACTCTGGATAGTTTTCGCTGGACGAAACCGTTTACCAGTTCATGTTTTAGTTTGTAAATGTAGTGGGATATGCAACTAGTTTCTTTTCAAACGATGAAAGTCGTGTTTTTTGGCAGCCTAGTGGCCACCCTTGCCGCGTGCTCAAGTTCCGGTGAAAAAAATCGCCAAGCCGAACGTAATTTTGATTACCTAGAGGCCACTCAAGTAGAGCCTTTAGCTATTCCCGCGGGCGTTAACCCTCCTGAATATAGTTCTGAATTTGTAATCCCTGAACCTAAACCCGACAGTGAAGAGCTGTTTGGTCGAGAAGTTGATGTACGTGCGCCGGTGCAGGTTATTCCGCTTATTGCTGGTAGTCGTATTGAAGATACGGATGACGGGCTGATTTTTTGGTTTGATATATTACAAGCAGAATCAGCCGTTGAAACCCAGTCCACCATGATGCAAACCATTAGTGACTACATTGCTTACCGTAAATCAACGGTTGTTCAACGAGATGACCAACAAGCTTTTATTGCCTCTGATTGGTTGGTTGACCGCGAAACGGTTGAAGGAAACTGGTGGCTTTTTTCTAGCGATACGGTAATGGAACAACGTCAAAAGTTTACTTACCAGTTAGAAGTTAAACCGCATGGTCGAACTGCAGGTTTACGCGTTAGCTTTATCGATGGTGAGATTTATCGAGACGGTAACGATGAAGCACTAGAGCTTGATGATTTTGATAAACAGCGTTTGGCTGTGGTTGAACTTAATCGATTAATTGGTTACGTAAATGACCGTCGAGAAGAGTTAGAAGCTCAATTGGCCGAGCAGCGCGAGCAAACTCGTATTGCCGCAATGAGTGAATCTGAAAAAGAGCAGCTATTCGATGAAACTGTAAGCTTGGTTTTGGTTAACGATAGTGGAGCATCCTACTTTAAAGCGCGCGCAGACATGGAAAAAACCATGAAGCGTTTGCGTTTAGTATTGCCATTGGCTGGTTTTACCATCACCGACTACATTGCTAACTCAGGTAGCTTATACCTCACTTACGATCGTCCTCCAGAGCAAATATTAGAAACCTATGGTCTAACTACCATGGAGTTTGAAGAGAAGGACTATTTATTCACTGTGGGCTCTAACGGTAATGTCACGCAAATTACCTTAGCAGATGCTGAAGGAGTGGTGCTTAAACCAAGTGAGGTTAAAGCCTTATATCCTTATCTAGCGATTCTAATGAAGATGGGCATTGATACAAGCGATAGCTTGTCACGCTAATAACGCTAGTCGATTAAGCCTGAACAAAAAAGGTCCCACATGGGACCTTTTTTCTTATACTGAATATGAGTTTTTTGTAAATTATCGTTTTTACTTTACTGTTCTATCGAACAGTAAAATTCTTTTTGTTTCTTAGTGTGGCACTTATTCTTGGTAATTAAGTCGTAGCTGAAGTTAAAAACCAAGCTCTGCGAGTCATACTGTATATGGAGGTACAATGATGAAAGCAATTTTATCGGTTAGTATTTTACTCGCGTTAAGTGCGTGTAGTAATAGTCAACATACGGGAGCTAGCACTGCCCCTGAAGGTCAACAACCATTAAGCCCCGAGCAAAGTGGCCTAATTCAAGAGGTTGAGCCCAGTCACTCTAGTGTTGATACTATCGGTGCAAATGCCGATACCAGTGATGTGCATATGTCGAGTATCGAGCCAGAAGTAGAAGCTATGTTTGAGCAGCTTATTGTGCAAGCGGTTGCCGATGGAGATCATCAAAAGGCATTAAGATTTGTTCAAGATGCAGAGCAAGCTGGCTCTATTAAAGCGAGGAAAATATACGAGGACGCGGTAAAAGTTCAACCTTAAGTTCAACTTTTATGTCGGCATCAAAGTGACTCTGATTACACCATGTTGATATAGGTTATTTGGTATCTTGAGCTTCTCTAGGTATCTTGTTTTTGATTATTCGATTTAAGCGCAGCAGCCTGTATCAATAGGAATTAGCATCAAAGCAAATCAAGGCGGGCTGTCTAAACAGTCAGTTTACTGTTCGTCTTGCTCTTCTCGTAAGTCCGCTTTACGGTTGTTTTGTTCGATCTTCTTACGTAGCTCTGGAGTGATGTTAAAGCTGCCCATATGCCTCAACATCATGATGTTTCCAGCAATAAAACCGAGCACTAATACAATGATCAAAATAACGTATGGGGTACTCATTTAGGCCGCCTTTGCTAATCGCTCAATCAAGCTACTATTTTGTGTAAGTTTACACTGGATATAAAGCTAAGCACCGTTACGACTAACAATAATTGTGCGGGTGGTGGTGATTTCTTAAATAAGGGCACTAACCACAATAGGGTTGCAGCGAGTAATAGCGCACTCATTATTACAAACTGTTTGACCAAAGCGCTATTTTCATCAAGCTGGCCACTGGTGAGTAAGTATATACAAACGCAAATCAGACTTACCATTGCTGCCGCTAAACCTACAAATGGAAGCAACTTGTCGAAACTGGTGAGTCGATGTTTAGCCTTAACCATTAGCCAGTTGGTCATTGCCGCAGCACAAGCAGCAAAGCTAAATACCATTAAGGCATGTTGACTTAGTATGTAAGCTGCACTCAATAGTAGCGGAGCCCCCATTGCCCACCAATAGGTGAGTGGCAAGCTACGCTTATGTTTCAGTTTATTGAGCTTAAAGCTCAAGACCCAGCCCAAAAAAGCACTGATAAATACTAATACCACTAAACCAATAGCTTGCTGGCTTTCATAACCACTTAAGGCCGCTAAAGTAATAAAGCTCACTAAGGTACTTAATTGACGCTGGATACGGCCGGTTTGCCCAGGGCAGAGTTCGCCTTTATGCAGCACTAGCATAAGCAATAAGAAAGCTAAGGCTGAACTGCTAACCAAGCTAACAAATAAGGTTGAGTACAAACTGGGCATTAGTTCTCCGGTGAACAGATGTTAGTAACATATTGGCTAAATATGTTATCGATATGAAGTTTGATGGTGTTAAGGCCAGCAGCGTTAGCCGCTTGTAAGTGGCTAAGTGCTGTCTCAGCATTTAAGTCTTTGAGGAATGCGGCACTGGTTTGCTGGTGGCTTAAATGCCAAGGCTCAAATTCTACGCCGCCTTGAAATTGCCGATAGGGATAAAAGAAACCGTGTTCCGCAGCATGCTTTTCTAGCCATAATGCTAAAGGGTACTGGCTACCACCAAGAGTATACTCTTGAGGAATCAAGCTTAAAGATTGGTTAGGTGCCAGCAAATCAGGGTCGTAAAAATCGAAATCACAACCCCAGTGGTGACGACTGGTTCCAGGCAATGCCGACCAGCGTAAAATGGCATGCATTTTTTGCTCGTCGCTTAAACTGTCCAAGTTTAAGGCTTGGCTATCTTTATCAAGTACCGGGCGTAAACCATTCCACTTGTTATTCCAAATAAGCAATTGCCTATGGAAGTCTCTATAGCCGCTAAAAATGCTTAAATTGAAGCCGTCTTGTTTCGCAGCTTCAATTAAACTTTGCAAGTTATCTAGCACTGCACAATGAACCCAGCCTAAAGTAGGTTCATTCTGCAGTAAGTCTTTACTTAGTCCGTAAAGACCTAAGTGCTTAGACGCATTGCTCATTATTTGCCTAGTACATTAACTAAAAGCTCGTAATACATGTCTGTAAGCTGTTCTAAATCAGCTACTTTTACGCACTCGTTTACTTTATGAATGGTGGCGTTAATTGGCCCAAGCTCAACCACTTGAGTACCCATTTTGGCAATGAATCGACCGTCTGAGGTACCGCCAGTGGTGAGTAGCTCTGGCGCTGTTTTAGCTACTTTAGTTACCGCTTCGCTAACCGCTGTTAGAAAGTCACCTTCTTCAGTTAAAAAAGGTTGGCCGTTATAGGTCCAATCAAGTTGGTAATCTAAACCGTGGCTATCAAAGATATTATGTACACGCTTCACAATGTCTTGGTCGGTAAGCTCAGTTGAGTAGCGAAAGTTAAATTGTACGTCTAATTCGCCTGGAATAACGTTTGAAGCACCGGTACCCGAGTGAATGTTGGCAATTTGAAAACTGGTAGGCGGGAAAAATTGGTTACCGTTATCCCAGTGCATTGCCGCGAGCTCGGCTAAAGCTGGCGCCGCATCATGAATCGGGTTTTTAGCCAAATGAGGATAGGCAACATGGCCCTGAATACCCTTAACCGTAATATCACCAGTAAGTGAACCGCGACGGCCATTTTTAACAACATCGCCTACGCGATGAGTAGAAGAGGGCTCGCCTACTAAACACATATCAATAATTTCGTTACGTGCCATTAAGGTGTCTACCACGCGGGTAGTCCCATTGATAAATGGCCCTTCTTCATCAGACGTGATCAAGAAAGCGATAGAGCCTTTATGGTCAGGGTAATCCGCTACAAATCGTTCGGTAGCAACAACCATTGCAGCTAGCGAACCTTTCATATCTGCTGCACCGCGGCCATGTAATACACCATCAATAACCGTTGGCTCAAAAGGGGGGGTATGCCATTTTTCTGCGGGGCCCGGTGGCACTACATCTGTGTGGCCAGCAAAGCAAAATAGTGGGCCAGTGTTGCCTCGGCGCGCCCACATATTAGTGGTATCTTCAAATACCATTTCTTCGATGTTAAAACCTGCAGGGCTTAGGCGATCAGCCATCAACTTTTGGCAATCACAATCTTCAGGCGTTACCGAGGGGCGGCTGATGAGATCTTTGGCTAAATGTAAAACTGGGCTATCAGACATGTAAATTACGCTTCCGGAAAAAAGAGTTGTTGGTAAAGATCGGCTTTAAAGCCTAGAGTGAAATTTTGCTCTACTTGCAGCAAGGGGCGTTTTATCATTGCCGGAAACTGCTCTAGTAGATCAATCGCAGCGCTTTCGTCTAAACTCGCTTTTTGCTCATCACTTAGTTGTCGGTAAGTGGTACCGCGTTTATTGAGTACAGCTTCCCAACCCAACAGTTTGCACCACTGGCCAATTTGCTGCTTGGTGACTCCGTCTTTACGGTAGTCGTGGAAGGTAAATTCGATGTTGTGTTCGCTTAACCAACGGCGGGCTTTTTTTATTGTGTCGCAGTTGGGGATGCCGAACATGACGATATTAGACGCTGACATGTAAGTTCCCTTTTTATATTTTGGCTAAGAATACCAGAGCTAGCAGTAAAGCTCATCGGGCAATTAAGCTTAAGCGGGGAAATAAATTAACATCGGTAAATTTAAGGCAAAAAAAACCACGCAATTAAGCGTGGTTTTTAACAGTAGCGAGCGCTTACTTAATAATAGTAAGTACTGGCGTTTCGGCAATGGTGACAGAGCCTGATTTTTTCACTAACTCTTTAATCTCATCCATGTTAGAGATTACCACTGGAGTCAGCGTTGATTTTGCTTTTTCTTCTAGCAAGGCTAAATCAAACTCGATGATAACATCACCTTGTTTAACGTCTTGACCTTCAGATGCGATACGGGTGAAACCTTCGCCTTTCAGCTCAACGGTATCAATACCAAAGTGAACGAACATCTCGATACCGTCAGTTGATTCCAACGAGAACGCATGGTTAGTTTCGAAAATTTTACCAATGGTTCCATCACAAGGTGCAACCATTTTGTTGCCGGTAGGTTTAATCGCGATGCCATCACCAACGATTTTTTCAGCAAATACTACATCAGGCACTTCTTCAATAGGAACAATTTCGCCAGATAGTGGGGCGATAATATCGATACCGCTTTTGCTTGAACTATCATCTGAAACCATTTTCTTGAATTTGTCGAATAGACCCATTGTGGCGCTCCTAAATTCTTATGTATTGTGCAGTTGCAACTATCTTAACAGACGGAATTTTGTTTAACAAAAGTGTCAACTAACGTTTCAATCTCAGCGGCTGTAGGCAGCGCTAATGCTTGGTCGGCTAATTGCTTCACTTCAGCATAATTTGAATTACGGATCAGTTTTTTGATCCGAGGTATAGAAATGGCACTCATTGAAAATTCATCCAGTCCCATACCCATTAATAACAAAGTAGCGGTTTCATCACCGGCTAATTCACCACACATGCCTGTCCACTTGCCTGCAGCATGAGACGCGTCGATAACCTGTTTAATCAGAGTTAACACCGCTGGAGACATTGGGTTGTATAGCGCAGAAATAAGTTCGTTACCTCGGTCAACCGCTAGAGTGTACTGAGTTAAGTCGTTGGTTCCAATACTAAAGAAGTCTACTTCCTTAATTAAATGGTGAGCAATAGCTGCTGCTGCTGGTGTTTCAACCATTACACCCACTTCAACGTCTTCATCGTAAGCAATACCTGCTTGGCGAAGATCAGCTTTAAGGGTATCTAGTACGCCGTTAAGTTTGCGGATTTCTTCAACCGACACAATCATCGGGAACATAATACGCACTTTACCAAACGCAGAGGCGCGAAGTAGCGCACGTAACTGTGCGTTCATAATCTCTTCACGGTCGAAGAAGATACGAATGGCGCGCCAGCCCAAGAATGGGTTCATTTCTTTTGGAAGATCTAAGTAAGGCAGATCTTTGTCGCCACCAATATCCATAGTACGGATAATAACGGGGTGGCCTTGCATTGCTTCTACAACGGCTTTGTATGCTTCAAATTGCTCATCTTCAGTTGGCAGAGAATCGCGGTCCATAAACAAGAACTCTGTGCGGTAAAGACCGACACCTTCAGAACCGTTGCGATGTGCACCGTCTACATCTTTAATGGTACCAATGTTGGCACATACTTCTATTTGGTGACCGTCTAAAGAGATCGCCGGTAAGTCTTTTAACTTAGCTAACTCAGCTTTCTCGTCCAAGTAGGCCTGCTGGCGCTGCTTATAAGTGGCTAACTGCTCATCGCTGGGATTAATCACTACTTCGTTATTGATAGCGTCTAACGCAATAATGTCGCCATTTTTCACTTGCTGAGTAATATCGTTAGTACCCACAATTGCAGGTAACTCCAATGATCGAGCCATGATAGAGGTATGCGAAGTGCGGCCGCCGATATCGGTAACAAAACCCAGTACTTTATCGAGGTTAATTTGCGCTGTTTCAGACGGCGTTAAATCATTAGCTACCAATACCACTTCTTCAGTGATAGTGCTAAGCGATACGATTTCGATACCGAGAATGTTTTTAACTAAACGTGAACCAATATCACGGAAATCGGTAGCACGTTCTTTTAAATAGGGGTCATCTAATTCGGCTAGCATTTGCGCATTTTGCTCAATAATGGTGTGAGCGGCTTTGTCTGCACTAGCCAAATTGTCTTTGATGCAGGCTAGAATTTCTTCTTCAAGCTCTTCATCTTCTAACAACATGATATGGCCTTCGAAGATAGCTTCTTTCTCTTCGCCGAAGGTTTTACCTGCCATTTGTTTAATTTCTTCGAGCTGCGCCGACGTTTTGTTTCTGCCGTCGAAAAAGCGTTGTACTTCGCTGTCTACTTGCGCTGCATCGATCTTTGCTTGATTAATAACTACTGCTTGCTCAGCAAGTAATAGTGCTTTACCAAATGAAATTCCTGGAGATGCCAGAATACCTGAAATCATAACCTACACCTATTTAGTTGAACTTGTTAAAGGATTGAAAAAAAAGACTTATTCAAGTTCATCCATTAACGCAACTAGCTTTTCAACGGCTGCTGTTTCGTCTTCACCTTCAGCACGAATAACAACGCTAGTGCCTTTAGTTAGGCCTAGGGTTTGTAGTTTGAACAAGCTTTTAGCGCTTGCAGATTTACCATTGCTTTCTACTACGATGTCGCTAGAAAATGCTTTGGCTTCTTTAACGAATTGAGCCGCAGGGCGAGTATGAAGACCATTTTCTGCAGTGATAACAACACTTTTCTCAAACATACGAACATTCCTCAAATTTAAATTATGTCGTCTAAAGATTGATATAAGCTTAGACGTTTATTAGTAAAACGTTTTCGTGAAAAAAATAACGCATATCGCGAGCGATAAGTTTAATCTGCGTCAAATTTTCAGGCTAAGTTGTACTGTGTTACGTTAAATTACATAGCTTGCTAGCTATTAAGTGTATGTAATTATTATATTTATACTAATTTGTCGAAGTGAACAATGTATCTATTTTGATACCTTTTGTTACAAACAGATACATTGTAAAGCTCAGTTTTTAGCGGTTTTGAGTATAGTTTTTGCGTTTTTGTTGCACAAGTCGTCTTGGTTAATTTTCTCTAGAAATAAAGTTTCTCTTGCAAAAAAAAAGCGACCCATCACAGGATCGCTTTTTATCGCTTGCTTTGAGGAATATTTACTGAACGTTCTCTTGTTCAGTAAAGGTGTCAGCAAACAAAGCACTTGATAGGTAGCGCTCGCCAGAACTTGGCAGAATAACAACGATGTTTTTATCTGCATACTCTGGTTTTTCAGCAATGCGATTCGCAGCTACAACTGCCGCACCAGAAGAGATACCAGCCAAAATGCCTTCTTCTTCCATTAAGCGCTGAGCCATCGCAATCGCGTCTTCATTGGTGACTTGCTCAACCACGTCAACCATTTCCAAATCTAGGTTACCAGGGATGAAACCTGCACCAATACCTTGGATTTTATGTGGACCAGGCGTTAAGTCTTCACCCGCTTTAGCTTGAGCAATTACCGGTGAATCTACTGGTTCAACAGCAACAGAAGTAATGTTTTTACCTTGCTCTAGCTTAATGTAACGGCTAACACCTGTAATAGTACCACCCGTACCAACACCGGCTACAAATACGTCAATTTCACCATCGGTATCTTCCCAAATTTCTGGGCCTGTGGTTTTTTCGTGGATCTCTGGGTTAGCTGGGTTATCAAATTGGCCCAGTAAAACATATTTCTCTGGGTTGCCATCGCGAATTTCTTCAGCTTTGCCAATAGCGCCTTTCATACCTTTAGCGCCTTCAGTCAATACTAAGTTGGCACCAAGTGCTTTAAGTAACTTACGGCGTTCTAGGCTCATGGTGTTAGGCATGGTTAGCGTAATTGGGTAACCGCGAGACGCAGCAACAAACGCAAGCGCAATACCGGTGTTACCGCTAGTTGGTTCAATGATTTCTTTACCTGGACCCAACAAGCCTTTTTTCTCTGCATCCCATACTAGGTTTGCGCCAATACGACACTTAACACTGAAGCTTGGGTTACGGCTTTCTACTTTAGCTAATACGTTGCCTTTACTTACACGATTAAGGCGAACTAGCGGAGTACGACCGATAGTCAGGGAATTGTCTTCATAAATCTTACTCATTGAAACGTCCTTTTTAGGTTAATACGCTTGCTACAATCAGTGGTTATTAGCACTAAGCAGCATCACTGTTATTACTAGCATAACGCGCGATTTGCGAAGGGGAAGTAACGTTTATTTATAACGTTATGTAATTAAGAGATAAATTGATATGCCCTGATGCACAGACATGTTTACTTTTTGTGACGCTAAATAAGCGAGTTGTCGGGCGAGTTTTTCTAGCACGTATTAAAATTAGTTATAGTATAAACCTATAGCGAACATGGAATTAACGTAGACAAAAGGGCAAAGCTAAATGGATAAAGTCGCTCGATTAGCTAGCAAACATTGGATTGTGGCATTGGTATTGTTTTCTATTTATGGCATTCAAGTGTGCCCTTTTTTAGAAGCACAAACCCCGTTGCAGTTGTTGTTACCTATCGTGTTGGGCTTTATGTTTACCTTGTTATTACGCCGTATTTTCTGTTTGCGGATTGAGCGAAAAGCCAAAGAGTTACAAGTAGCGGCTCAATTTAAACTCGATCTGGCCTTATTCATGTTCATTAGCGTGATAGTGGTGACATATAACAGCCTAATGTTTGAACCTCCTTGGGAGTCAAACTTAAAAGTAATCATGGGCTTAAGCGCATTAGGTTTCTATATCGCTGCCGATTTAGCGTTACTTAAAGAATGGCAAATAGCCTTAGAGTTAGAGAAAACACAGCAACACTTGGCCATTCAGGCTCAGGGCTTTGCTGTGGGGAAAAAGTTTTCAGCATTTGCAATAAGCAGTGCCTTTGTTTTAGCGGGTATTATCTTTTTGGTGATTAATAAAGATTTGGAGTGGCTGGTTATGGTGGGCAGCGAGCGCTATCCCCTGCCGCTTGCTCAGCGATACATTGTTACCGAGTTAGCCTTTGTATTGGCGGTGGTAATGGCTTACGTTATTAGAGTGATTTTTTCTTACTCAAGAAACTTGCAGCGGTTATTAGAGAATCAAAATAACAGCTTAGCGATGGTCCAAAATGGCCAACTGGATACGCAAGTTACTGTTAGCAGTAACGATGAGTTTGGCATTATTGCTCAGCGTACTAACACTATGATTAGCAGCTTGCAGCGCAGTACCCATTCTTTGCATCAAACTCGCGATATTGCTATTCACAGTCTTGCTTCGTTAGCGGAAACCCGTGACAACGAAACCGGCGCACATATTTTGCGTACTCAATATTACGTGAAAGCTTTAGCCGAAGAACTGAAACACCAGCCTGGGTTTGTTGAGCTACTCACAGAGCAAAATATAGAATTGATTTATAAATCTGCACCCTTGCACGACATCGGCAAGGTAGGGATACCTGATGCGATTTTGCTGAAACCTGGCAAGTTAGACGATGAGCAATGGTTGGTGATGCGCCAGCATCCACAAATAGGCGCTAATGCATTAGCTGAAGCTGAACGTCATTTTGGCAGTGAAGATGCGGCGTTTTTACAGTTTGCTAAAGAAATTGCTTTATCTCACCACGAGAAATGGGATGGTAGCGGCTACCCACATGGATCTGTAGGCAGTGATATACCGCTAAGTGCGCGATTAATGGCCTTAGCCGATGTATACGATGCCTTAATCAGTAAGCGGGTGTACAAGCCTGCGTTTTCTCACGAGAAGGCTAAGCAAATAATATTGGAAGGCAAGGGCAAGCATTTTGACCCAGCAGTGGTAGAGGCGTTTTGCCGTTGTGAGCAGCAATTTGTAGAGATTGCTGCTCAATACCAAGACAAACCAGGACAAGCGGCTTAATCCGTGTAAACCACTATAGACACTCGGTAACGGTCACGTTTTGGGCTGCGCTCTACAGTGTACACGGAGTAGTGGGTCGCGTTTAGCGTGGCGGCCCATTCCACGGCGTCTTTTTCTGCAAGATCTAAATCTAACTCACTTAAAAAAGTTTTTTGTGCCACTTTGCTTAAATTCATCTCTTTGGCGTCACCGTAAGATATTTTTTGTAAAACAGTGTTAGCCATTACAGAGTGTGTGCCCATTACACTTAGGCTTAACAATAGGCCTGATAATAAAAATGATTTTGCTTTCATGTTATTTTTCCTCAACCAGTTGCTTGCGATAAACATCAACCCAAATCGCAGTGGCACCACATACGGCTACCGGCATAATAATTAAATTTAATAAAGGTACGGTACTACAAAATAAAACGATCGCTCCAAAACCACTGTTACGAATTCGATCCTGTTTTAGATGGTCACGCATTGTGTCGAACGGGATGCGATGGTTATCAAAAGGATAATCAATGTACTGAATACTCATCATCCAGGCAGTGAATAAAAACCACAAAACAGGTGCGACGGTTTGGCCAATCGCAGGGATTAAAAACAACAATAGCAGCCCAAGCGCTTTAGGGAGCCAGTACCATAGTTTTTGCAATTCTCGAGAGAAGATTCGCGGTAAGTCTTTGATTAAATCAACGAAAGACATATCGTCAACTTTTTTCCCGCTTAGGTGTAATTCTACTTTTTCGGCCAGTAAACCGTTAAATGGTGCGGCTATCCAGTTACCAATAATGCTAAAGGTAAAACCAAACACCATTAAAATCGCAATAATGGCGCTTGGCCAAATTAACCAGCTTAACCAATCTAACCAGCTTGGTAGGTAATCCATTATTTGTTGTACCCAGCCACCAAGCTGTTGGTACAAAAAGACAAACGCGCCACCAAATAACAAGATGTTAGCTAACAGGGGAATCATTACAAATAGTCGCAAACCGGGTTGAGTAATTAATTGAAAACCTTGTGCGATGTATGAAATTCCGCTGCGAGAGGCTAGCGAACTCTGCGTCATTGTTGTGATCCCTCGTTTGTTTATGGACGCCTATATTACAAAGCGTTGATAGCTCTGGTAAAGTCTTGCTTTACAATAGCAACAAATTAAAGCAAACCAGTTTATGCGCTTGAAGCAAATCCGCCTTGCCGGGTTTAAGTCTTTCGTTGATCGAACCACCATTCCTTTCCCTACCGATATGACCGCCATTGTTGGGCCAAATGGCTGTGGCAAGTCTAATGTGATTGATGCCGTTCGTTGGGTGTTAGGGGAAAGCAATGCCCGCCATTTACGTGGTGGTGCGATGACCGATGTAATTTTTAATGGTTCTACTAAGCGCGCGGCTGTGTCTAAAGCCATGGTTGAGTTGATTTTTGATAATCAGCAAGGCCGCATTGGCGATGAATACGCCAGCTACAGTGAAATCGCGGTTCGTCGAGAAGTCACTCGAGATGGCCAAAACATCTATTTATTAAACGGTGCTAAATGCCGTAAACGTGATATTACTGACTTGTTTTTGGGTACTGGTTTAGGCCCTCGTAGTTACGCGATTATTGAGCAGGGCATGATTAGCCGCTTAATCGAATCGAAACCTCAAGAGCTGCGAGTATTTATTGAAGAGGCCGCCGGTGTATCTAAATACAAAGAGCGCCGTCGCGAAACCGAACTACGAATAAAACATACCGATGAAAATATTCTACGGCTTAGAGATATTGAATCTGAACTAGGGCAACAGGTAAACAAACTTAAAACCCAAGCTCAGGCGGCTAAGCGCTATCGCCAGTATCGCGCCCGACATCGCGAGCTAAAAGCGTTGATGTGCTTGCAAGAATTAAGACAGCTTGACGCCAGTATTGATGGCAGCAGTGAAACTAATGCCCAAGCTGAACAACTGCAACGAGTTGAAGAACACAGTATTACTCAAGCTGAAAATCAGCTGACAATACTGGCTAATAATATTGCCGAGCAGCAAGAGCTCGTGCAGCGCTTACAGCAGCAAAGTTTCGAATTAAGAACCGAGCTGGCCAAGCTTGAGCAGCAGCAATTACATACTCAGCAACAGCAGAACCAATCTGAGCAAAGCCGTATTCGCAATACTCAGCAGCAACACGAGATTAAGCAAAACCTCGATGATTTAGCAGAACAGTTAGCGGTTGAGCAAGAAGCCTTGTTGGAGCAGCAAGAGCAGTTAGCGTTACAACAACAAGTACTGTTAGAGCTAGAGCCGCAACTAGAAGATGCCGAGCAAAATAGCGCTAGCAAGCGCGAACAGCAAGCTAGCCATTTGGCCGCGAGCCAACAGGCACGCCACGCCATTGAACAGATTCAAGCTCAACTTCGTCATAGCCAACAAATGCAGCAACGTCATCAACAGCAAATTGCTCAGTTGCAGCAACAGTTGAGTGGTTTAGCGAGTAATAACGACACGGTAGTTGAAGAACTGAGTAGCAAACTCAGCGCCGCAGAACCGCAATTACAAGTTCTAGAACAAACGTTAGAAGAGTTGGAACGGGCTAAATTAGTCAAGCAGTCAGAGCTGCAATCTAGCCAGCAACAGCGTCAGCAATTGTCCTTACAATACACTGCCGAACAGACGCGTTTGCAAGGCGTAGATAAGTTGTTAGCGCAAGTAGAAACGAGTGCCACACATCCGTTAATTGATGTATTGAGGGTTAAAGATGGTTGGCAATTAGCGGCAGATGTGGTGTTAGCTAAGTGGTTACAAGCAGAGTGGTGCGAGACCTTAGAGCCGAACTTTCCGCTGGCATTATGTCCACCTCTTCATGGGGGCGAAGTTAGCTTTGCCGCAGAGCTTACGCATTTGCAGAGTTTAGCGCAGCAGCTTGAGCAAGTAGATTTGAGCTATTTATGTGGGCAAGTGCTGGTGGTGGATTCACTAGAAGAGGCTTTTGACTTACGTGAGCATTTAAGCGCTGAACAATCTCTTATTACCGCCAACGGCGAGTGGTTGGGCCGTTACTGGCAGCAACTTAGCCCACCGAGTTATCAACATTCACTATTGAGCTTGCAGCAAGAGCGTTCAGAGCTAAGTGCGAAGTTAACTGAGTTGAATGTCGCTAAGCAGCAATTTGTAGAGCAGCAAACTGATTTAGAAGCTGAGCAAAACAAGATAATCCAACAAAACACTCGGGCCAGTAGCGATTTACAACAACTGCAGAACCAGTTGTCGGATTGGCGTAGCCGCTTGGCGTTGTTGCAGCAACAGCAAGCATTTGCTAAACAACAGCGTGAGCAACTAGAGCAACAAATTGAAGACTTGGCTATTAACCTAGAGCAAGACCAAGAGTCACAGTTGCAACTTGAAGAACAGTTAGACACCCAGTTAGAAGCATCTCAAGATGAACAACATCAACAACAAATGTGGCAAGAGCAAGCCGAGCAAGCAGCTTCGCTAGTCAAACAGTTTCGCGCTAGTTTTCAGCAGCAACAATCAGCTAATCATCAATTGCAATTAGCTATTGGTCAACAGCAAGCAAAGTGCCAAACCCAACTCCAGCAACAAAGCTATCAGCAGCAAAAGTTACAGGATTTAGCTTTGCAGCTTAGTTTGGAGCCGGAGGAGCACAGTGAACAGCTTGAGTTGTTAGCCGAACAAATTGAGCAGTTGCTTGAGCAAAGTTTACTTCTTGAAGAACAGCAAACCGAAGCAAGCGAGATTCATCAGCAATCGCTTACTCAGCAACAAGCTATGCAACAGCAGCTTAAAGACGCGCAAGGCCGATTAAAGCAATTGCTAGAGCAAGGTACTGAGCAGCGAATTCAACAGCAAAGTTTGTTAGCTCGGCGCACCGTATTGCTGGAGCAATTGGCAGAGCAAGGGGATAACCTTAAGCACTTAGAATTGTCGTTACCAGAGGCCAGTTTAGAAGAAGACTACGCGGCTGAATTAGACCAAGTAGATGCTCGACTTAAACGTATGGGGGCAGTGAACTTAGCCGCAGAAGAAGAGTTTGATCAGCAAAATGCGCGTTATCAAGAATTGACCGCTCAATTAACTGATTTAGAAGCTGCCATCGAGGTGCTTCGTGCAGCGATTGCTAAAATTGATCGCCAAACACGCTCTAAATTTAGCGAAACATTTGCTAAGGTAGATGCTGATTTACAAGAGCTTTTCCCCAAAGTGTTTGGCGGAGGCAAAGCGTGGTTGGAATTATCGTCTGATGACTTGCTCGAAACAGGCGTTACCATAATGGCTCGGCCTCCTGGTAAAAAGAATGCTAGCATTAGTTTGTTATCGGGTGGAGAAAAAGCACTCACGGCATTGGCATTGGTTTTTGCTATATTTCGCTTAAATCCTGCGCCATTTTGTATGCTAGATGAAGTAGATGCCCCCTTAGATGAAGTAAATGTGGGACGTTTTGCGGATTTAGTGCATAGTATGTCTGATACGGTACAATTTATATTTATCAGTCACAATAAAGTGACGATGGAAAAGGCCTCGCAGCTTGCGGGGGTAACAATGCAGGAGCCAGGTGTATCACGCTTGGTAGCAGTGGATATCGCAGAAGCGATAGCCATGGTTGAATAATAGCTTTAGAGAACAGTTAAATGCAGGAATTGCGCATCGTACTTATCGTTGTTGGTATCATTTTAATTATTGCTTTGCTCGCCCATGGTTTTTGGAGCAGTCGCAAACAACGACCTGAAAAACTGGTTAGTCCCAAGCAAAAATCAGGGACTAAAGAATCGATACAAGGCCGTGATGACCAAGGCTTTGATGACTTAGGTGTAGGCCAAGCGCGGGTGATTGGTGATCCGATTGACGATGCCCTTTTAGACAGCGATGTAGCCGAGCCACTTTCTCAGCCAGCGCCTAGCCAAGTTACGCGTGAACCTGAAGTGGCAGAGCCTGTGCAACGAAAAGAGCCTGAGTTTCATTTTTCAGCAGTTGATGAAGCGCCAGAGATTGCTGATGATCAAGGCTTATCAGGATTAGAATCTGAGCCTCACACAAAACCTCAACAAGCTACTCAAGCCACTCGAACAGAGTTAGAGCCTGAACCTGAGTTTGCTTTTGATATGGATGAGGCAAAAGATACTGTAGCTGAACCGGTGCTTGAAGAAAGTAAAGCGGTGAAAGATCCTAATGCCCCAGACGATGTATTTATTTTAAATGTGATGGCACAAAGTGGCCGCTTTTTGAAAGGTGGCCCCTTACTGGCCAGCCTAGAAAAAATTGGCTTACGTCACGGTGATATGGATATTTTTCATCGTCATCTAGATAACAGTGGTACTGGCCCGATTATTTTCAGCTTAGCCAATATGGTTAATCCAGGTACTTTCGATATTAATGCCATGGACCAGCTTGAAACTCGCGGCGTGAGTATTTTTATGACGGTACCGTGTAAAGGTGAACCGACTAAAAACTTTGCCTTGATGTATAACGCGGCGATGACCCTCGCTAAAGATTTAGATGCGATTATGTTGGACGACCAACGTAACCCGCTGACTAAGCAAACCGTTAATCATTATGAGCAACGTGTTCGCGAATACGAGCGTAAGCAACTGCTCGTTAACTAATAAATTGACACCATTCTAAAGCCTTTCCAAGTTAAGCTTCGGGAAGGCTTTTTTATTTAAAGGTCTCCTATGGACAAGCCAGAACAACAGATTGAGCAGCTAATCGCTCAGCTTGAGCAGTACAATTACCAATATTATGTACTCGACGAACCCTCGGTTCCGGATGCGGAATACGACCGCGTATTTCGTGAGCTAAAAGCCCTAGAAAAACAGCATCCTGCTTTACTGCGCAGTGACTCACCGACTCAACGAGTGAGCGGCGCGCCGCTATCGGCTTTTGACCAAGTGCAGCACGAAATGCCAATGCTGTCTCTAGATAATGTGTTCAGTGAAGAAGAATTGAATGCATTCAATAAGCGATTACAAGAGCGTTTAGTGACTGCTGAGGATATCACTTACTGCGTAGAACCAAAGTTAGATGGTTTAGCGGTAAGCATACTTTATGTTGATGGTGTTATGGTTCAAGCCGCCACTCGCGGAGACGGAAGTACGGGTGAAAATGTAACGGAAAACGTGAAAACAATTCGTTCTATTCCTTTGCGTTTACGCGGCAGCGATTGGCCTGCAAGACTAGAAGTGCGTGGTGAAATTTTCATGCCTAAAGCGGGTTTTGAAAAACTTAACCAGCTAGCAAAAGACAAAGGTGAAAAAGCCTTTGCTAACCCACGTAACGCAGCCGCTGGCAGCTTGCGCCAATTAGACTCACAAATCACTGCCACCCGGCCCTTAGCGTTTTATGCTTATTCGTTGGGCGTAGTGAGTGAAGACTTAAGTGATAGCCACTACAACAATTTACAAACCATTAAGTCTTTTGGTTTGCCAGTATGCCCAGAGATTAAAACAGTTGTGGGGAGCCCGGCATGTTTTGAGTATTTTCAAGCGATTGGCGATAAACGTAATGCCTTGGCTTATGAAATAGATGGGGTGGTGTACAAGGTAGACTCAATCAAGTTGCAGCAGCAGCTAGGTTTTGTAGCTCGTGCGCCGCGCTGGGCAACCTCGCATAAATATCCTGCCCAAGAAGAAATCACTTTACTGCGCGATGTTGAGTTTCAAGTGGGTCGTACTGGTGCTATTACTCCGGTTGCGCGTTTAGAGCCGGTGTTTGTAGGCGGTGTAACGGTGAGTAACGCCACCTTGCACAATGCTGATGAGATAGAACGCTTAGGTGTGCGTATTGGCGATAGCGTCATTGTGCGCCGAGCTGGTGACGTGATTCCACAAGTCGCTGGGGTGATATTGGATCGCCGCCCAGAAGACGCCAAAGAAATTACCTTTCCACAAACTTGTCCAGTATGTGACAGCGCGATCGAGCGAATCGAAGGCGAAGCGGTAGCACGCTGTGTAGCGGGTTTACGTTGTGGTGCCCAACGCAAAGAAGCGCTAAAGCATTTTGTGGCCCGTAAAGCCTTAGATATCGACGGTATTGGCGATAAGCTGGTGGAGCAACTGGTAGACGAAAACCTCTTAGAAACGCCACTCGACTTGTTCCACTTGCAGCAAAAGCGTGATGCATTGATGCAACTAGAGCGTATGGGCGAGAAATCGGTAGATAAGCTATTAGCAGGCATTGAAGCCGCCAAGCAAACCAGTTTAGCGCGCTTTATTTATTCGCTGGGGATTCGCGAAGTAGGTGAGGCAACAGCCGCGAATCTAGCCCAACACTTTAAAACGCTAGAAGCGATTGAGGCGGCAAGCGTGGAGCAACTACAAGATGTGCCAGATGTCGGTGAAATTGTGGCTAAGCACCTTCGCTTCTTCTTTACCCAAGAGCAAAATGCACTGTTAGTGAATGACTTAGCCCAACAACTTAGCTGGCCGATGATTGAAGAAGTGGCAAGCGAAGACTTAGCGATGAACGGCAAAGTGATTGTATTAACTGGCACATTGAGTCAGTTAGGGCGCAGCGAAGCCAAACAAGCGCTGCAAGCTTTAGGCGCTAAAGTTACTGGCAGTGTATCCAAGAAAACAGACATTGTGATCGCCGGAGAAGCGGCGGGTTCAAAGCTGGCTAAAGCACAAGACTTAGGCATTGAGGTGTGGGATGAACAACAGCTAGTAGACTTACTGGCTAAGTAATAAAGCTCCTTTAAAGAGACTAGCACTTGTAAGCTGTAGTTTAAGATTGATGATGTAAGGCCTTATTATTGTTAATAAGGCCTTTTTTAATGGTTATTGCTGCTCATGCAAGGTTCAGCCTAGTCAAACTATTCAACTACGCTTAGTTATCCCTCCTTTAAACAAAGCCATTCACATGAGCCAATTTGATTCCTTATTACCACCACAAATGGCAGAAAAAGCTGCTGATGTTGGGGTGAGCAAAGCCACTAAAGATCCACTCAAAGCATTTATGCTGGCATTAACTGCAGGAGTGCATATTGGTATCGCCTTTGTGTTTTACACCACCGTTACCACTGGCGCGGGAGAGTTCCCCTGGGGTTTTACTCGCTTGATCGGTGGCTTGGCGTTTAGTTTGGGCTTAATTTTTGTGATTATCACCGGAGGTGAGTTGTTTACGAGCTCGGTGCTTACCTTAGTGGCGAGAGCTAGCGGCAAAATCTCCTGGAAAAGCTTGTGTGTTAACTGGTCTTTGGTTTATTTGGGCAACTTGGCCGGCGCATTCATCTTGGTGGTATTGATGTTACTTACCAAGCAATACACCTTTGCCGATGGTGAAGTGGGGATAAATACCATGCGAATTGCTCAACACAAATTACATCACGATTTTTCGCAGGCCGTAGCCTTGGGCATTATGTGCAATGTATTGGTGTGTATTGCGGTGTGGATGACCTTCAGTGCACGCAGCTTAACCGATAAAGTCATGGTGATGATTCTGCCAGTGGCGATGTTTGTTTCCGCCGGCTTTGAACATTGTATTGCTAACATGTTTCAGGTGCCCATGGCGATAGGGATTAAAACCTTAGCTGGGCCGGAGTTTTGGCAAGCTACGGGTTTAAGTGCCGCCGATTTTGCTGATCTCACGTTTAGTAACTTCATCGTAAATAACCTTATTCCTGTGACTCTTGGCAATATCATTGGTGGCGGAGTATTTGTTGGTTTAGGTTACTGGCTCATTTATTTGCGTAGGCCTTAAGGTGGTTCGCCCTGTAATGCCAAATGTCGGTGCTGATGTGCATCATTTGTAAGCAAATTTGCTGGGCAAGTGTTCAAGGGGGCTTTTAATGGAGAGGTAAAACATCAGTTAATTGGCCGTTTGGTCAAATAAACGCTAATTAAACCAGCAGATAGCGCTAGTAGCCTGAATGTTAAGGCGGTTTGGTGTATATTTTGCTTCGGTTATTCATTGCTAGATATTACTGTTGTTAGCGTTTTAGGTTGCTTATGTCTGTACTTTCTCCAAATAGTGTTTTTACTTCATTACAACAAGACGGCCCATTTGCGGTGAATCGTGATGCTGTTACGGTGCATCCGTTTTCAGTGTCGGTGCGTACTTGGGTAAAACGCTTGCAGCAAGACAGTAATAACGTTTCTAAGTATCGAGCGTTGCGCAGCCAAATCTTTGAGTTTTTGGGCATTGATAGTTTTCAGCAAATTCAAACCTTAATCACCGATACAGAACAGCGTAAGCAACGCAGTGAGCGCGCCCTGTTTTTGTTAGGCAATATGTTTGGCATTAATGGCAACTTAAACGAAATTGAAAACCGTATTGATGAATACGCGCGTACAGCTGATGCGGTTATTCATTCGATTAAAGGCAAAATTCTCTCGCCTTATGCGTCACACATCGAAAATACCAATGAAATTGAAGTTACCAACAACCCAGTAGAGTTGTTGTTGATCATGTTCAACGACGAGTACCATAAAAAAGCCCGCTTTGAAGCGCGCCGAAAACTCATATTAATGACTCTTGCAGGTAGTATTGAGCAACGTGAAAGAGAGACTGAGATTGAAGAAAAATTTTCAGCATTCTTGGCGTTTTTAAATGGTTACGTGTGGAGTAGCGAGCTGAAAATAGGCGAGTTGGATCCGGTTTATTTACATTCAAAACATCGGTCCGAAGATTACGCCTGCTCAGAGGTTAGCGTACTTAACCCGCAGCAAGCTAAGTTGGTACAAGGCAACCGATTCGAAAAGCTCACTTTGCTTAAACGACGCAGTATTACCGTGGGTGAGCGTAAAACGCCGGTTTATGTTTCTATCCGTAAAAAACCGCCAGAAGCCAAAGTGCTTAAGTTATTACGTAAGAATCAAAAGAACCCAGCTGTTGCGGTAGATGATGAGCTCGGTTTAATGGCTGTGCTTGATTCAGTGAGTGATATAAAAACTTTTCAAAAGCACCTTACCCGTAGTGCTTCTCAAGCTAATTCGCTGATGGTGCTAGAAGACATCTCCGATACCCTTACCGACAGAACCGAGTATCGAGGCACGGCGGTGGGGTCTAGCAATAAAACGCCAATGATGAAGTTTTTTGCGCGTTTAGGCGGTATGCGAGTCGAGTTTATTATTCACACTAACCGCACTTGGCTTAACTACATGTACCAGCAAGACGTGGCGCATAACGAGTATGAAGTGAAGCGTATGTTTGATACTGGGGTGATTGAATTGCTGTTTCCTATGGATATATTCCATTTAAATCATCGTAAAACCCGCGACGAGATGATTCAGTTTTTTAGAAAACAAATCGAAGCCTGACAATTTCTACGTTTCTCTTTACAATAGTCCTTAGCCTGAGTAATGAGCTTAACGTTTTAAGTTATATTTATTAATTGTTAGGGAGTCGGTTTGTTATTTAACTCGGAAGCCTTTTTATTTGCATTTTTACCTTTTACACTGATTGCTTTTTTTTTAATATCCAAATATTTAGGCTATTCTTTTGCTAAGTTTTGGTTGGTTTCAGCTTCTCTTTTTTTCTATGGTTTTTGGAATCCTAACTACCTCGTTTTAATTGTTTCTTCAGTTGTGCTTAATTTTTATTTGTCTCGGTGCATCTTAGTATCTAGTGGACGTAGGCGAAAGTTTTGGGCAAGTATAGGTGTTGTCTCCAATTTGCTCGTTTTGTCCTATTTTAAGTATATGGATTTCATCATTATAAATATTAATGGTGTTTTGGGACTAGATTTCGGTGTTATGAATATTGTCCTGCCATTGGCTATCAGTTTTTTTACTTTTCAGCAAATAAGCTTTTTACTGGATAGTTATTCGGAAAAGGTTAGTGAGCAATCTTTTCTTAACTATGTGCTCTATGTTACGTTTTTTCCTCAACTTATCGCCGGTCCAATTGTTCATCATAGTGAAATAATGCCTCAGTTTTCTCAGCACTTTCGCAGGAAAGTAAATTGGAAAAACGTTAATCTGGGAATGTTACTGTTTTCTATAGGTCTGTTTAAAAAAGTCGTATTGGCCGATACATTTTCAGTTTGGGCTGATACTGGCTTTGCTCAACCAGAAACACTGAGAATGATCAGTGCGTGGCAATCTAGTTTGAGCTACACACTACAGTTATATTTTGATTTTTCAGGTTATGCAGATATGGCCATTGGCATTGCTTTAATGTTTAATATACAGCTACCATTAAACTTTAACTCCCCCTATAAGTCTCTAAGTATCAAGGACTTTTGGCGAAGGTGGCATATGACGCTGTCTCGCTGGTTAAGAGATTACCTCTATATCCCTCTTGGGGGAAACCGTCATGGAAGTGCACTAGCGACTCGGAATGTTATTATTACATTTCTGTTGGGGGGGCTGTGGCATGGAGCAGCTTGGACGTTTGTAGTTTGGGGAGGGATGCATGGTGTTGCTTTAGCCATTCATCGGGTGTGGGAAAGTACTGGGATTAAGATGCCAAAGTTATTCGCCTGGATATTAACATTTGTTTTTATTAATGTTACTTGGGTCTTATTTAGAGCCAGCGATTTAACAGATGCGGGCTTAATATTGAAAGTAATGTTTAATGTTAATCAGTTTGGGGCCGATGTTGAGTTCATTCGAACTAG
The DNA here is from genome assembly GCF_030548385.1 of Agarivorans sp. 1_MG-2023. Classification (NCBI taxonomy): domain Bacteria; kingdom Pseudomonadati; phylum Pseudomonadota; class Gammaproteobacteria; order Alteromonadales; family Alteromonadaceae; genus Agarivorans; species Agarivorans sp. 1_MG-2023. The sequence continues at coordinate 37,574 of NZ_JAUOSJ010000021.1, forward strand.
TCTTGCTTTATCTGGCTCTTTATTGATACTGCCGGCTGGTATTCAACCAGCGTGGATTTCATTTTGTATTTTTTGGGGGGTTACTGTAGTCGTAAAGTCACCAAGTGCTATTGATATTGCTAAGACTTATGAAGTTAATGGTGAAAATACAAAGCGGAGTTTGGGGTTTTTAACTACTTTTTTGTTAATTTTGTCTGTGTTGACTATATTTTCGGGTCAGCAAAGCAGTTTTCTCTATTTTGACTTTTAATGATATGAATGAATTCAAAAGATTAAAATTAACTATAAGTGTTTTTCTATTGTTGCTGTTGATTTCTCCTTTAATGGGGATAGCTTGGTTTTATTATGTAGAAGACTTTACACCTTACGAATCACTTAAAAAAGCGACACGGAATCGAGTTAATGCATTTGGGTTTGCTTGGCTAAAACCTAGTATAAACCGGTTTTTTTACAGATATTATATTAGCGCTGATCCAAATTCTGTGATCATGGGGACAGAAGCCCCGTGGATGTATTTAGGCGATAACACCAATCAAGTTTATAGCACAACAGTAAACGGCTCCCTTCTTTCGGAGAATGATGTTGCAAGTTGGTCTGCAAGCGTAAAAGCTATAAAAACACTAGTAGAGAGCTACAATAGCCAGTTCCTTCTTATTCTAGTGCCTAATAAACATACTATTTATTCTGAGTACCTAGGAAATTACGTTAAAGGTAATTATGCGACACAGCAGCTCACTGAGGCCGCGGTCGATTCTGGTGTTCACCTTTTAGATTTACGTCACTTTATGATGGATGAAAAAAACGCTGAGTACTGGTTATATCAAAAAACCGATAGTCATTGGACAAACTATGGAGCTTGGGTTGCTTTCAGGCACTCTATGAATGAAATGGAGGAGAACTTATTAAACGGTTCAGGAGATTGGGTCAGTCAGCCCGTTAAAGGAGGAGATCTTAGTCAGCTTTTAGGTGTTGATTCTTCGTTAATTAGGGATGAAAACTATATAAATATTGCTATGGATGATCTAGATTCAGTTTGTGTAGAGTTGAATTGGGAAGCTGCAACAAATAGTAGTTGCGAGGAGGGGGATAAGGCCCTGAATATTCATCATCAGAATTATAAATATTCTACCCAAATAGCTCATGCCAAAAGTGCAATCGTGTTAGCAGATTCGTTCTTTGAAAGGCAGCAAAGTTTATGGGCACACCATTTTAGCCCTTTATATGTGGCTCATTATCATAATAGTGACTTATCTCGATTAGAAGGTGAGCTTGAAAGGCTGTCTCCAGACTGGGTAGTTCTTCAAGTTATTGAAAGGCAATTGCTCGATTTAGCAAGGTATTGAGTAGCTTTTTTGATATTGAATTATGTACGTTGATAGCCATAATGAAAGTGAGTCCTAGCCAGCTTATTGAACCTGTAGTGGCACAAACAAAGTGAAAAACTTAAGCCTCATATTAGGCGCTTTCACATGGCGATAGCGCTACTAGTAGTAAGCCTGTCGCGAGATATGTAGAGCAGCAGGCTTTAGTTACCGACAATCCAAGCACTGCGTCTTCTTGGATGATTTGCCTTCGCGCTTTTTTACGAGGCGTACCCCATAATAAGTTTCAAGAATGTATACCACCGCTTCAAAGAACACCGCTTCCATTTTAGTGTCGGCTAGCTCTCTCTCTAATGCTTTGATGTGTTGTTCGGGAGTGATCTTGGTATTGGGGTTGTCCACGTTAATGCCTCGCTTAAGGGGATTCGGCGCGCTTTGAGACCAAGGTAAACAACCATGCTTACGAAGCCAAACTAAAACAGTAGAGCTACCTTGTATCCCGCAGTGTTCTCGAGCTTGATGATAAGTCATTTCTCCTTTTTCTACCTGCTCAACAACCGCTAATTTAAAGGCGAGGGAATAATCTCGTTGGGTACGTTTAGTGATTGATTGCATGATATTCTCCAAAATGAGTTTGAAAAGTGTCAACGCTATTTAGGACGAATTATAAAAAGCAAAAAGGCCTTCAAATAATGCAGGCCTTTAATGTGGTGGTCGCTACTGGACTTGAACCAGTGCCCCTTGCCCAGCAAAAAGGAGGGCGGTGCTCTCCCGCTCTTGATGGCTAAGCCAGTCTGAGTTTACTGTTTGGTAGAAAGCAAAAAGGCCTGCAATTAAGCAGGCCTTTTAATGTGGTGGTCGCTACTGGGTTTGAACCTGTGGCCCTCGCCTAGCAAAGAGGAGGGCGATGCTCTCCGCTCTTTACGGCTAAGCGATACGTTTGAGTTTACTGTTTGGTAGAAAGCAAAAAGGCCTGCAATAATGCAGGCCTTTTTAATATGGTGGTCGCAACGGTGCTTGAACCAGTGACCCTCGCCTAGCAAAGAGGAGGGCGGTGCTCTCCGCTCTTGATGGCTAAGCCAGTCTGAGTTTACTGTTTGGTAGAAAGCAAAAAGGCCTGCAATTAAGCAGGCCTTTTAATGTGGTGGTCGCTACTGGGTTTGAACCTGTGGCCCTCGCCTAGCAAAGAGGAGGGCGGTGCTCTCCGCTCTTTACGGCTAAGCGATACGTTTGAGTTTACTGTTTGGTAGAAAGAAAAAAGGCCTGCAAATAATGCAGGCCTTTCTAATATGGTGGTCGCTACTGGGCTTGAACCAGTGACCCTCGCCTTGTAAGGGCGATGCTCTCCCAACTGAGCTAAGCG
>NZ_JAUOSJ010000022.1:0-34479 GCF_030548385.1 Agarivorans sp. 1_MG-2023
GTGGCTGTCAACCGCTTTTTAATATTAATTAAGAAGAAGTTTTTGAGCCGTTAATAAAGCCTCAGGCCTTACCAACCTTGACATCGTTTCAACGTGCTTTGCAGCGCCGCTTGCCGTGTCAGTGGAGTCGCATTATAGGGAACCGCGATTTTGGTGCAAGCGTTTTTTGAAGAAAATCACAGAAATCGAGTTAAGTGTTCAGATAGCAAACAGATTGTGCTTTTTTTTAGCTTGATTCGCATGTTCTCAGCTCAATAACTATAGTTTAGTTTTGGCGTTTCGCTATGGCACATGAGTAGCTTCCTCTATATAGAAGCAATAATCTTGTAATTCTTGGTTTACTTCACTGATGTATTGGATACCATAGCCGCCCTTTTTCCTTTGGAGTCTCTTGCTGATGTCATTTTCTATCGGCCAACGCTGGATCAGTGATTCAGAATCTGAGTTAGGTTTAGGAACCGTAGTTGCTATGGAAGGCAGAATGGTGACCTTACTGTTCCCTGCCAGTGGTGAAAACCGCTTTTATGCTATGGCCGAAGCACCGGTTACCCGTGTGGTATTTAATGTAGGCGATGATATTACCAGTACCGAAGAATGGTCGATGACTATTACCGAGGTAGAACAAGCAGACGAATTGATTATTTACCATGGCGTACGCCATGACACTGAAGAAACGGTTCAGCTTCGCGAGATGTTTTTGAGTCACTTCCTTAAGTTTAATAAACCACAGGATCGTTTGTTTGCCGGCCAAGTAGACCGCTTCGATAGTTTCGTGGTCCGTTACCAAACCTTGCTTAAACGTTTTGAACAACAGCAATCAGACCTTAAAGGTTTAATGGGCGGTAAAGTCAGTTTAATTCCTCACCAACTCTATATAGCCAGTGAAGTTGGACGCCGTATCTCTCCTCGCGTATTACTGTCTGATGAAGTGGGATTGGGTAAAACCATTGAAGCTGGCCTCATTATCCACCAGCAACTGATTGCAGGTTTGGCTAAGCGAGTACTCATTGTGGTTCCTGACGCGTTACAGTTTCAATGGTTAATTGAAATGCTGCGCCGCTTTAACATGCACTTTAGTTTGTTTGACGAAGACCGCTGCATTGAAGCGTATGCCGAAGCAGATAACCCCTTTGAAACTGAACAGCTGGTTTTATGCAGCTTAAACTTTCTGCGCGGTAGCAAAAAACGCTTCGAGCAAGTAGTTGAAGCTGATTGGGATTTGATGATTGTAGACGAAGCTCATCATCTACAATGGGACGAAGAAACACCAAGCCGCGAATACCAAATTATTGAAGCCTTAGCTAAGAAAGTAGCGGGTGTATTGTTACTAACGGCTACGCCTGACCAGCTTGGTCATCAGAGTCACTTCGCACGCTTGCGTTTGCTGGATCCCGACCGTTTTTACGATTACCAAGCCTTTATGGATGAAGAGCAGCAGTATCAACCGGTAGCAGATGCCGCGCAATCGCTATTAAATAGCGCGCCGTTAACTCCTGAGCAAGCGAATAAGCTAACCGAACTACTCACAGAAAACGACATCCAGCCGCTACTCAGCATTATTAATGATGCTGCATCTAGTTATGAGCAACAGCAACAAGCCCGCGACGAATTGTTGCAGCATTTGTTAGATCGCCACGGTACTGGCCGTGTTTTATTTAGAAACACTCGCAGCGCGATGGAAGGTTTCCCGCTACGCCAATTGGCGAGCTACCCTTTGGGTTTACCTAGTCAGTATCAAACCGCTTTAAAAGTGCATCAAATGATGCAAGGTAGTAACCCTAGCTCGGCTAACCAGCTGATGTACCCAGAAGAGCTTTATCAGCAATTTGAAGGTGAAGCTGAAGGAGAAGCGAGTTGGAGCAAATTTGATCCAAGAATTGAATGGTTAACTGGCTTCTTACTGGCGCACAAACAAAAGAAAGTACTTCTAATTTGTGCCAAAGCAGCCACAGCGCTGGCTATTGAAGATGCAGTGCGTACTCGTGAGGGAATTCGCGGCACGGTATTTCACGAAGACATGTCTCTACTTGAGCGCGATAAAGCCGCAGCTTACTTTGCTCAAGATGAAGCTGGCGCACAGCTCATGGTATGTTCAGAGATTGGCTCGGAAGGTCGTAACTTTCAGTTTGCCCACCATATTGTGTTATTCGACTTACCCACTAATCCCGACTTGCTTGAACAACGGATTGGTCGCCTAGATCGCATTGGTCAGCAGAACGATATTCAGATCCATGTACCTTATTTACAAGGCACACCTCAGCAAACCTTATTACGCTGGTATCACGAAGGTTTAAACGCTTTCGAACAAACTTGCCCTGCCGGGTCGGTTATTTACACTGAGTTTGGTGAAAGCTTAATGGGTTTGTTGGCACAAAATGAGCCAGACGAAGCTGAATTGAATCAGCTGATTAGTGAAACCGCAAAACGCTATCATGCAGTAAAACAAAAACTGGATGCTGGCCGTGATCGATTATTAGAAATTCATTCTAGTGGCGGTAATAAAGCGGCTGAGTTGATTGAAAAAATTCAAGCGGCAGAACAAGATCCTCATTTTGTTACCTTTAGCTTGCGTCTCTTTGACACGATTGGGATCAATCAAGATGACAAAGGCGAAAATGCTCTAGTACTGCACGCTAGCGAACAAATGATAGTTCCTACACTTAATGGCTTACCGGAAGACGGTTGTACCATTACTTACGATAGAGACACTGCGTTAAGCCGAGATGAAATTCAGCTGATGTCTTGGGAGCACCCTTTATTACAAAGTTGTATCGATACCATTTTGGGCGCCGATTTAGGTACCACCTCGGTAGCGCTACTTAAAAACCGCGCGCTACCCGTAGGTAGTTTATTTGTAGAAGGGATCTTTGTAATAGAAACCAGTGCCCCCGCTGAATACCAAATTGAACGCTACCTACCCGCAACGCCGGTACGCATTCTGCTTGATAAAAACGGTGGAAACTTATCTAACAATGTGAGCTTTGAGCAATTTAACCAACAGCTTTCGGCGGTTAATCGCCATTTAGCGGCCAAATTGATTAGCGCCTCTCAAGCACAAATTCACCCTTTGTTAGCGCAAGCCAATGAACTTGCTCAACAGCAACTCTCAGAAGTGGTTGATAACGCAAGCCAAAGCATGCAACAAAGCTTAAATGCAGAGCTGGAACGTTTAGAGGCATTAAGTGCGGTTAATCCAAGCATTCGCCAAGATGAGTTGAATACCTTACGCGAACTGCGTGATAACGCAGGCAATTACCTGCAAAAAGCCCAAGTAAAACTGGACGCTTTGCGAGTAATTCTGGTGTCACACAACTAGTTAGTCGATTTTCTATTTTATTTAGTCCAAGGCCTTAGCTTACACTAAGGCCTTATTTTTTAGAGCTGTAGCTATGCCCGATTTTGTTTATCGTCCGCCAATGTCTCCCTATTTTAGTGTTGTTTACAAAGACAACGCTGTGATTGTATTTAATAAGGCGAGTGGTTTGTTATCGGTACCCGGTCGCCTTGAGAAAGACAGTTTATGGCATCGCGCACAGCGGGTGTGGCCAGATGCAAAAGTGGTACATCGCTTAGACATGGCAACCTCTGGCTTAATTGTGATGGCACTAGGCAAACCCGCGCAAAGCCACTTAAGCCGACAGTTTCAACAGCGACGAACCACCAAAACCTATTACGCAGAAATATTTGGTCACCCAGAACACAGTAGTGGCGAAGTTAACCTACCCTTACGCTGTGACTGGCCAAATCGTCCCAAACAAATTGTCGATTATGAGCAGGGCAAAGAGGCGCTCACTCATTGGCAAGTCATTGAGCAGCGAGAGCAAAGTAGTCTGGTTGAGCTTAAGCCGATTACTGGCCGTACCCATCAGTTAAGAGTTCATATGCAGCAAATTAATTGCCCCATTATTGGTGATGCCTTTTATGCTAATCAGCAAGCTAAAGACTTGAGTGAGCGCTTACATTTACATGCCGCCAAGCTTGGCTTTTTCCACCCTGATACAGAGCAATTTATGGAATTTGAATGCGCGCCACCGTTTTAGTTAAAGCTTACGCCTAGTGTGTCCGATACATAAGTATTAACTTGGCCAAGGAATCGTTTATCGTGCAAATTGTTAAGCTTTGCGTGCTCACCAGCTTATTGGCGATAAATGGGGCATGGGCTCAAGTTCAATCTCAAGATTTTTCACACTGGCAAGTCAATGGCGAGCTTAAGCCGCTTGACGTAGAGCAACAACAGTTTGTTAGCCTATGGCTAGAAGAAGAAACACCTCAAAAACGCGGCACAGTAATTCTGCTACCCGATTGGGGTGTATCACCTAGCGCGCCCAACAGTGTTGATTCGCTCCGCCAAGCGCTACCAAAACTCGGCTGGGAAACGGGTGCTGTTCTACCCCCTGCTCCTATGCAAGGTTTAATGCAGCAAATAGAAGCTGAAGACACCGAACAACAACAGCAATACAAAAAAAATCTGCAAGCTGTAATAGAGGCAGCCAAACAAAATCAACAAGAACAATTTGGTTTTCAGGTGATTATTGCCCAGGGGGTAATGGGCGCATGGTTGGTCGAGTTATTGTCTCAGCAACAACTGACTCCGCCAGATGGTTTAGTGCTAATCAGTGCCTACTACCCAAACCAACAACTCAACAAAAAGCTGGCAGAACAAACCGCCAAGCTGCCTATCCCAGTATTAGATATTTACGCAGAGCAATATAACCAATGGCAACAACATGCTCGGGAACTAAGGCTAACCGCCAGTAATAAAAATCAAAAACTAAACTACCGACAAACACACCTGCCTGCCACCGCCGACAACGAGCCGAATAGTGCGAAGTTAAACAAAACCGTTTACGGATGGTTTAGCTCTTTAGGCTGGTACTAGCCGCAAGTAGTCGCAGCCAGCGCTTATTGGTAAGCTTAAGCACAAACAACCTACGTTGATGCTTAAACATGAAAATTGTATTTTTAGACCGCCTTACTCTTGCCAACAACATTAAACTTAGCCGTCCACAATTCCCCCATCAATGGTATGAATACCCAAGCAGCACCTCGCAACAAGTATTAGAGCGGGCCAATGATGCCGACATCATTATCGTGAATAAAGTGCAATTAAACAGGCAGTTGTTAGAGCAATTACCACAGCTCAAAATGATTGCAGTAGCCGCCACCGGCACCAACAACGTAGACCTACACGCCGCTAAGGAACTAAACATTGTGGTTTCAAATGTTAGGGATTACGCATCGCAAAGCATTGCCGAACACAGCCTAGCGTTAATGTTTAATCTAAGACGCAACCTATTGGCTTATCATCAGGCAATTCAACACGGGCGCTGGCAGGAATCTCAACAGTTCTGCTTTTTTGACTATCCGATAGATAACTTAGCGGGTCAAACGCTACTGGTAATAGGCGCAGGAAACCTTGGCCAAGCCACAGCAGAGTTAGCCAGTAATATTGGCATGAAGGTGATCTTTGCAGAGCACAAAAACAAACAGCCTAGGCCGGGAAGAGTGGACTTTAACCAGGCACTTTCTTGTGCCGATGTGATCAGTATTCACTGCCCCTTAACTCCGCAAACTCAAGATTTGATCGATGAACCAGAGTTTTTGTTAATGAAGAAAAATGCATTGCTAATTAATACCGCACGCGGCGGCATTGTGAATGAGCAGGCCTTATTACAGGCCCTTCAAAATAAACAAATAGCAGGTGCCGCTAGCGATGTATCGGAATCTGAGCCCCCTAAGGCCGATAGCCCTTTGTTACAAGCAATGCACTTAAACAATTTTATAATGAGCCCACATATAGGCTGGGCCAGTCAACAAAACATGCAAATGTTGGCCGACCAAGTCATTGGCAATATAGATGCCTTTGCCGCTGGCCAAACCCGTCATCAAGTATTTCCAGATTAAGCCGCTTTTCGTTGCTGCTTAACCAGTTCGTAAGCTTGCTGAATATCTTGAGTTCGCTGCTTAGCAAGCTCCATCATCTCGGGCGGTAAACCTTTGGCTACCAGTTTATCGGGGTGATGCTGAGTCATCAGTTTACGATAGGCTCGCTTAAGTTGTTGGTCACTATCCTCGGCACTTACACCCAGTATTTGATAAGCCTCTTCTAGCTGTTTAGCAGAGCTTTGTGTGCTATGACGTTGACCGCCGCCATGACGATGAAATTTAAGCTCGGCTTCCCAGCGCGATATCATTGCCTGCAACTCTTGCTCTGAGAAACCCAGTGCGAGCGCAACCCGTTTCAACAAAGCATGTTCACTGTCGTCAATCACGCCATCGGCAAATACACCCTGTAATTGAATTTCCATAAACATTTGCAATAAATCTCGGCGGCCGTTTACTGCAGCAACAAAACGAGACACTTGCTCTTCTAACGGGAAATCAGAATCTTTCCCTTGGCGAAATGCTTCTTGCGCTTGGCGACGAGCTTCACCTTGCAAGCGCATTTGATCCATTAAAAAGTTAGCCACCTGAATTTCTTGCTGAGTAACTACACCTTTGGATTTGGCAATATGCCCAAGGACCGCAAAAGTGGAGAATAGAAACTCTTGCTGAGCAGCTTGGCTATTAGCAGCAGAAAAAACAAAGTTTCCGCCCACTGCTTTATCAAAACGATGGCCAAGCCATAAGCCAAGTAAGGCTCCAAAAACATTGCCAAATAGGAAGCCAAAAAATACCCCTAATACCTTTCCCCAAACACGCATAGTTAATCTCTGTTATTGGTTAAATGTTTATCTAGTTCTTTCAGTCGCTGCGGAGTACCCACATCAACCCAATGTCCGTGTTGTAAGTGACCACTTACACGCTGCTTTTTCATTGCTTTGCGTAACATAGGAGCGAGCGCTTGCTTACCCTCTGTTGCACCTTCAAAAAAACACTGCTGATAAATAGCCACACCACTAAAGGTGAACTCTGGTGTATCTAGCACTTTGCCATTGTTAAGGCTGAAATCTCCAGTCAAATTGTGCGCTGGGTTCGCTACCAAATACAAATAAGCATCAGCATCAAGTACTGTATTTTGGCAAAGTGTTCGATAGTCCCAATCGTTCCATACATCACCGTTGATCACCAAAAATTGTTTACTGGCGATTAAGGGGAGTGCATTAACAATTCCGCCGGCGGTTTCTAATGCAGCGACTTCGTGGCTATACAAAATCTCTATTCCCCAGCGCTGACCATCTCCGACACTTGCTTCTATTTGCTCTCCCAAATACGCGGTGTTGATAACAATTTTGCTTATCCCTGCCCTCACCAATTTATCAATGTGCCATTCAATTAAGGATTTACCTGCGACTTTTAGCAATGGCTTTGGGCAGTTATCGGTAAGTGGGCGCATTCGCTCGCCCCGCCCCGCCGCCAAAATCATCGCGGTTTTGATCTGACTCATTGTTTAAACCCTTCCGATATAGGCTTTAGCCACTGATTAAACTTAGCTAACTCAGGATAGCGAGCACTCACTTGCATAACGTAATTAAGGGTTTGTGGAATAGCTGCTCGGTAAGCTGTTTTACCGTCACGGTGATCTAAACGACAGAAAATACCAATCGCTTTGAGGTGTCTTTGTAAACCGGTTAAATCAAACCATCGTTGCCATTGTTCTACACTAACATCTTGCTTAAAATTGGCTTTAATTGTCTGGTAGAGCTCTAGATTTAAGCCATCAACTAATGGCTCTGGCCATGCAATGTAACAATCCCTTAGCAGTGAAACCACATCGTAGCTAACAGGCCCCCACACCATATCTTGAAAATCTATCATCACCATTTGTTGCTTATGCAGCATCAGGTTACGACTATGAAAATCACGATGCATCGGCACATAGGGCTGCTCTAAAATCGCCAGGCTGACAGAATCACATAACTCATCCCAAGCAGCTCTGTCTTGCCAACCTTCTGCTAAGCACAATTCTTTTCCGGCAAACCACTCAGCAAATATATCTAACTCTCGTTGGATAAACGCCCGGTCAAATGTGTCTAATTCCGGCAAATCAGAGCGTTTAACTGTTTGTAAGTGAACGATTAAATCAAGTGCTTGTCTATAAAGTTGCTGAGCAGAGTCTTGATTAAGCTGATCTTCTAACATGCTAGAACCAAGATCCTCTATACAGAGAAAGCCGTCATCGAAGTTTGCCGCTAGCACCTTAGCTGCGGCAATGCCTTGATCACATAGCGCCTTAGCCAACGCGACAAACTGTTGGTTTTTTTCTGTGCTGGGCGGGGCATCTACAGCAATCGCTGTTTCACCCGTTTTTAAGGTGAAGCGAAAATAACGTCGAAAGCTGGCGTCACCACTTATCATCGTTAACTGAGGAGGTACAATGTGTAAGGTTTTTGACAGCCATTGCTGTAAAGCAGATTCGCGCACTAAATTACCTATAATTTCTTATACTAATAGCAGCCTTTAAATAGCCGCTCACCAATAAATCCAGTATTATAAGCGGCTAACTTTAACCACAGAATTCACTAAGCACAACGTTGAAGTCTCGCGCTTGGAATTTGTTTATATCAGGGAATGGTTCATATTTATATGTTCGTAACTAAACGGTGCCTGCAAACTTCGCTAGGATTAGCGGCGTTGCTTTCTAGCCTCAGTGCTCATGCAGAAACACCGTTGTCCATGCCACAATGCCGAGCTCATATTCCAGAGCGCATTAAATCCGGTCCCGTAGACCCTCTCGCACCATACACTATTGCGGCAGATGAACTGCATGCTAAACAGGGCGATAAAGCCAGTTTTACCGGCAATGTTGAGTTTGCTCAGGGGCCTCGTGTACTGAAAGCCGAAAATACTGTGCTTGATGAGCAAGCACAAACCCTTAAAGCAACCGGCGAGATTGAATTTCAAGATAATCTAGTGAGTGTAAAAAGCGATACCTTTGATGCAAGTTTGAAAGATCACAAAGCCACACTTAACTCAGCTGAATATCAGCTCTTCGAGCAACAAGGCCGGGGCGAAGCGCATAACCTTACCATCAATGGCGAACAGAACCTTTCACTAGAGGAAGCCAGCTACACTGCTTGCCCACCCGATGATAGGAGTTGGGAAATCCGCGCAGAAAAAATTGATATCGATTCAAAAGAACAATGGGCTACCACTAAAAATGCCACCGTAAGGCTATTTGATGTGCCGGTTATGTATTTGCCTTATTTCTCTTATCCGATTGGCGACCAACGTCATAGTGGTTTTTTGTTTCCAACCATCTCTACCTCAACTAAAAATGGTATAGATATCGCCACGCCCTATTACTGGAATATTGCCCCCAACTTAGATGCAACCATTACTCCGCGTTTAATGACACGCCGAGGCTTGCAATTACAAACTGAGTTTAGATACTTAAAAGGGCAAAATAACGGCACCATCAACGCAGAATATCTAGCCAATGATGATGTTATTAATGAAGACCGTTATCTGATTCATTGGGACCATCAAGGCCAATATAAACGCCACTGGCGTTTTAACACAGATTACACTCAAATCAGTGACGATAACTATTTCAATGACTTAGGCGACAAACTCGGCAAAGTGAATGAAAACCAACTATTGCAAACTGGTGATGTGGGTTACCACACCAAAAACTGGTACACCCAATTGTTAGTTCAAGACTTTCAGGTACTAGGCAACACCGAACAACCACACACCTTATTGCCACAACTTACATTCGCGGGTGATTGGGATCTTGACTGGCAAACCCTACAATTTGGTTTTGATACCGAAATCAGTAATTTCACTCATAGTGATAACACTGTTTACACCGCTCAACGTGTTCATTTAGAACCGAGCTTAAGTTTACCTTATGCGGTACCTGCAGGTTTTTTCCAAGCAGACCTCGCTTTAATGCATACCTACTACAACCAAGATAAAGGCAATAGTTCTGAGTACGATTACTTGGCTACGAATGTAAGCCGTACCTTGCCTAAGGTGAGTGTTCAGGGTGGCTTAAACTTTGATAGAAAAACTCGCTGGTATGGCGACAACTATACCCAAACACTCGAGCCAGTGATTAAATATTTATATATCCCATATACCAATCAAGATGATATAGGCATATACGATACTGATAACCTGCAACAAGATTATTACGGCCTGTTTCGCGATCAACGCTACAGCGGCTTAGATCGCATTGCTGATGCTAACCAAATTACTTTAGGTGTACATTCACGATTTTTGTCGCCAAGTAACCAAGAAACCTTACGCTTAAGTCTGGGGCAAATTATTTATATCGAGCCCAGCCGCACCACTCTGATACCGGGAAGCGAGCCCACTAACAATTCAAGTTCGGCACTCGCGTTCGAAGCCGATGCTAACATTCAACAAGATTGGTACGGGCATACTGGAATACAAATCGATACCTTAGAAGGCCGCATTAACAAAGCCAACGCGGCGGTAGAGTGGCGCCCAGAAATCCAAAAACTGATACAGCTTAATTACCGTTATTCACAAGCTAGTGAAACCATGGTGAGCGATGTAAACCAAATTGGTAGCAAAGTAGCTTGGCCCGTTACAGATAGCATTTCTGCTGTAGGTAGCTATTACCGCGATATGATCTTAGATAGAAGCATCGAAAGCTATCTTGGCGTTCAATACAACTCTTGTTGTTGGGGGATTCGCTTAACTTACCAACGTGGCCTACAAAGCACCTATGTGGATGACTCTTCAGGCGTTGACCGAGTGGGCGAATTTGATACCTCACTACGTCTCGATTTCGAAATTAAAGGGCTTGGCGGTAGTGATACCAGCAGCCGTGAACAAATGTTAGAGGGCGGCAACTTTAAATACGGACAGCCCTTTTACCTCAACAATTAAAACCTTTAGTACAAATATGTTAAAGTAGCCGGCGCTTTGCACGCCGTAATATAGGAACGAAATGAAAAAGTTAATTTTGCTTAGTGTAAGTATGTTAATGCTTAACACTGGGCTGGTTCAGGCTCAAGAACAGTTACTCGACAAAGTCGTAGTGATTGTAAATAACGATGTCATTACAGAAAGTCAGATTGACGAGCTAACCAACAAAGTATTGCGTAATGCTACAGATTCTGGCCAAGAACTTCCTCCAGAGGAAGAGCTACAAGAACAGGTAATGGATCGACTCATCCTTGAAAGCTTACAGCTTCAGCTTGCCGACAGACTTGGCATTAAAATTAGTGATAGCCAATTAGAAAACACCATCGATAACATCATCGCTGGAGAGAAGAAAACTCGTGAGCAATTCTTAGACGATTTAGAAAAACAGAATGTTAGCTATAACCAGTTTCGCGAAGACATTCGAACAGAGATTGTTTTAGGCGAAGTTGGTCGCAGTCAAGTCCAGCGCCGAGTGAATGTTTCTGAACAAGAGATTGACGCCTTAATGAAGCTTATAGAAGAGCAAGATAAAGGCACTGTTCGCTATCATGTGGGGCACATTTTGTTGCGCCTTGGTAGCGATGAAACCAATACTCAACAACTTGCAGAAAGCCTAGTGCAACAGTTAAAAGACGGCGAAAACTTTAATCAGTTGGCAATGACTCACTCGCAAGGTCCAAAAGCCTTAGAGGGCGGAGACTGGGGCTGGATGACCATAGAAGAAATGCCGACCTTGTTTGCAGGTGTAGTAAGAAACCAACATCAAGGTTCAGTACTAGGGCCAATTCGTACTGACTCAGGTTTACATATTTTGATGGTACTAGATGCCGAAGGTTTACAAAAAGTGGAAACGCTGGAAGTAAACGCTCGCCACATTCTAATCAAGCCATCAATTATTCTTAGTGACAACAAAGCGCAAAGCTTGCTCGCTGAATTTCGCCAACAATTATTTCTCGGCGAAGTGACCTTTGAAGAGCTGGCTCGTCAATATTCTGAGGACCCAGGTTCAGCGGTACGCGGTGGCGAGCTTGGTTGGTCGGATCCAAGTGTATTCGTACCGGCATTTAGAGATACAGCTAACCGCTTAGAAGTAGGTGAACTCAGCCAGCCATTCCGCTCAACCTTTGGTTGGCACTTGTTAGAGGTTCTCGATAAACGCACCACTGACACCACCAATAAAGCCAGTCAAAACCGCGCTTATCAAATGATCTTCAATCGTAAATTCAACGAAGAAACTCAAGCTTGGCAAGAAGAACTTCGCGAAGAAGCTTATGTAGAAATTTTGGACGGTGAGGCATGAGCCAGCCAGTAGCAAGAATTGCTATAACGCCAGGCGAGCCCGCAGGCATTGGCCCAGATTTAGTACTTGCGATTAGCCAGCGCGATTGGCCAATGGAATTAGTGGTAGTTGCAGATCCACGCTTACTTAAAGAGCGTGCGGCTAAACTAGGCCTTAATATCACCCTACTTCCTTATCAACCAGAGCAAGCCGCTAAACCACAAGCGGCTGGCACCTTAACCGTTGCTCCAGTAGCGATGAGCACGCCGGCAATAGCTGGTAAGCTAGATGAAGCGAACGGTCACTATGTGTTAAATACGCTTAAATTTGCCAGTGATGGCAATATGAATGGGCAGTTTGCCGCAGTGGTCACTGGCCCGGTACACAAAGGCATTATCAATAAAGCCGGCGTGTCGTTTAGTGGCCATACTGAATTCTTCGCTCAACAATCAGGCACCGCCGATGTCGTGATGATGTTAGCCACCGAAGGGTTACGCGTAGCATTAGCTACCACGCACTTGCCGCTAGCTTATGTAGCTAAAGCAATTACCCATGAGCGCTTGCATAACATTATTACCATTTTGCACCACGATTTAAAAACCAAGTTTGCGATTAAGCAACCAAAGATTTTTGTTTGTGGGCTGAACCCTCATGCAGGGGAAGATGGGCATCTGGGTCGAGAAGAGCTGGACATTATTATCCCCTTGCTCGAGCAGATGCGCGAAGAACATAATATGAATTTAATTGGCCCTTTACCGGCTGATACCTTATTTCAAGACAAATACTTGGCCGAAGCAGACGCTGTATTGGCGATGTATCACGACCAGGGTTTACCGGTGCTAAAATATAAAGGTTTTGGTAAGTCGGTAAACATTACCCTTGGACTGCCCTTTATTAGAACCTCAGTTGACCACGGAACAGCTTTAGAGCTTGCGGGAACTGGTGAAGCCGATCATGGAAGTATGATTACCGCCATTGAACAAGCCATTGACATGGTGGAGCGAGAGCATGAATAAACAAGTTCACCAGGGACACCGTGCCCGTAAACGTTTTGGTCAAAATTTCTTAAACAACGATTCGGTCATTAGCCAAATTGTGGCCACTATTTACCCACAACCAGGTGAAAACTTGGTAGAGATTGGCCCAGGTCTAGGCGCATTGACAGATCCAGTAGCGAGTACTGCTGGCCACCTGCAAGTTGTAGAGCTGGATAGAGATTTGGCTCAGCGTTTGCGTGAGCATCCAACCTTGGCCGACAAACTCACTATCCATGAAATTGACGCGCTTAAATTTGATTTCATGCAATTGTGTAAACCCGAGCAAAAAATGCGGGTTTTTGGCAACTTGCCTTATAACATTTCTACACCACTTATTTTCCATTTATTGAGCTTTACCAGTGCCATTTCTGACATGCATTTTATGCTGCAGAAAGAAGTGGTTAAGCGCATGGCGGCAGAGCCAAATTGCAAAGCCTATGGCCGATTAAGTGTAATGACTCAAGTCCAATGTAAGGTGCTACCAGCCTTAGAAGTACCGCCAGAAGCCTTTATGCCTCCGCCTAAAGTTGACTCTGCAGTGGTCCGTTTAGAGCCTTACGAAAGTACCTTGCACCCGCTCAATTCTTTAAGCACCTTAGATAGAGTGTGTAAAGAAGCCTTTAACCAACGTCGTAAAACCATTCGCAATGCTTTGGGTAATTTACTCACCGTAGAGCACTTAGAAATATTGGGACTTAAGCCAACCCTTCGACCAGAAAATTTAACTATTCAACAGTTTTGTGATATTGCTAATTACATAGATAAAGAACAATTATTGCAGGCTTCCAATAGTGACCAGTAATACTCAAGACTATGATTTAGATATTGAAGTGGAATCGGGTTTTTTACCTGAACATTCAGTACCAGAAAAGCAACAATTTGCCTTTTTCTACACCATCACTATTCGTAATTGTAGCGCTCACGCGCTGCAATTATTGCGTCGTCATTGGGTGATCACTGACGGTGATGGCAAAGTGAACGAAGTGAAAGGTGATGGCGTAGTTGGCAAACAACCCCACCTAAAACCTGAAAAGCCCTTCTCTTATACCAGTAGTGCAGTATTAGCCACCGAAGTGGGCGTAATGCAAGGCAGTTACACCTTGGTAGATGAGGCAGGTAATGAATTTGAGGCCGAGATTCCTCCTTTTCGATTATCCTTACCCAATAAACTGCACTAGCCGAGGCACGCCATGGCCACCTATTTTGTTGGGGACATTCAAGGCTGTTTAGATGAACTAAAAGCACTGTTAAATCAGTGTAAGTTCTCCAAGAAAAAAGACCAGCTTTGGCTAGCCGGAGACTTAGTCGCGCGAGGTCCTAAATCGTTAGAAACCCTGCGTTTTGTAAAAGAGTTAGGCGACGCTGCGCAAATTGTCCTCGGTAATCATGATCTTCATCTATTAGCCGTAGCAAACGGTATCCATCGCGCGAAACGCCGCGACAAACTGCAAGATTTATTAGATGCACCAGATAAAGATGAGTTACTTGATTGGTTACGCCAGCAACCACTGATTGTTAAACATCCTGAGCACGATGTGGTAATGGTGCATGCGGGTATTTACCCAAAATGGAAAGTAAGCAAAGCACTGAAACTTGGTAAAGAAGTCCACAAAGAATTGGCTGGAGACAACTATTTGTCCCTACTGAAAAGTATGTACAGCAATGAGCCAGCACATTGGAGTGATGAGTTAGTCGGTTACGACCGCTTACGCTACATCATCAATGTTTTCACTCGTATGCGATATTGTTTTCCCGATGCTAGTTTAGACTTTGAATGCAAAGTACCACCTAATAAAAACAATAACCCTAACCTAAAGCCGTGGTTCGAATTGCCCGGAAAACACCTTAAACAGACCCATATTGTCTTTGGGCACTGGGCTGCGCTAATGGGTAAAAGTAAGCAAGAATTAGTCTCAGGTTTAGATACAGGCTGTGTATGGGGCAACCATTTATCAATGCTGCGCTGGGAAGACCAGCGCATGTATACTCAAGATTGCTTAACTGGGAATGCCGCCGGCTAAATTACGCTCTCGCTAAGGTAACAAACTCATAGTCATGAGGGTTTTTCTCATCAGCGAGATGTTTTTCTGAGGAAATGTCAGTCCATTGGTGCTGTTGGTAATCAGGAAAATGTGCATCTCCCTCTACATCTTTATCAATAAAGGTAAGGTAAAGCACATCGGCAAACGCTAAACACTGTTGGTATATGTTAGCCCCACCGATCACCATCACTTCAACTTCTTCTTTAACCAGTTCTAAGGCGGCTTCTACGCTACTAACTACCGTAACACCTTCAATGTTTAAATCTGGATTGCGGCTAATCACAATGTTCAAACGGCCAGGTAAAGGGCGCCCAATTGAGTCGTAGGTTAACCGACCCATTATCACCGGTTTTCCCATCGTTACCGCTTTAAAATGTTTCAAATCGGCGGGTAAGTGCCAAGGCATTTGGTTATCTTTACCAATCACACGCTGTTTTGCCATTGCGGCAATCATTGCTACTTTCACTGCTCTACCTTTTTCTAAAACATCTGTTAAACAATTGGCCTTCCTCGGTATATCACTACCGAAGGTATAGCCAAACCAAAACTCAAGGCCATAAGTATAAACATCGTTCTTAGGCCATTTTCGATAATTGTTGCGAGCAAGGGTTCACTAAAACCATTACTGTATAAGCTAATAATGCCCACCATGGTAGTGAAGGCGTAACTTCCTGGGATCATCGGGATAATGGCCGCCACGGTAAACACCGGCCTAGGAATTAAATAGCGCCTAGACCAATACACTCCTAATAAACCTACACTGGTGGAAGCAACGAGAGTCGCCCATTCCAGAGGAACACCCCAATAGATGCATAGGGTTCGCAAACTATGCGCAAAAGCGCCGCCAATGGCGCAAAAACCTAACATGCGTGTTGGTACATTAAACACCATGGCAAAACCTACAGCAGGAACTGCAGAGAATAAGGCATCTTCAAGAAGAAGTTTGATTAAGTCACCCATTCTATAACCACCCACTCACACCGGTAGCCCACATCGACAGCGCAATGCCCATCGCTACACCCAAGGTGAGTAATGAAGCAAAAAACCAACGTGAAATCCCCATACTAATGTGCCCTTTTACCATGTCAGACACTGCATTAATGAGTGGAAAACCAGGCACCAGAAGTAACACAGACGCCGCCATTACCGTTTGCGGTTGATTACCAATATCGTAACGTACAGCCAAGCCTGCGATGGTGGTGGCTACAAATGCGGTCATGCCAAAATTCAGAATGGGGTTATGGTGTCGGTGTGCCATTTCTTGGCGAAATGTCATGGCCACAGCAGAGGCAATAAAGGTCATGCCAAATACTGACCAATCCCCTCCGAACAAGTGACTAAAGCACGCACACGACAAGCCAATCATAAACACCACTAGCCAGCGGTTATGTTTATAAGGCTGCAAGCGCTCGAGGCGCTTTACCACATCGGCCTCATCCAGTAACTGCTTCTCGGCCATAATGGTAATACGCTGCACTTCGCACACCATATGCATGTTAATACCACGATCGTAAACCCTGCGCGTAGTAGTAATACAGCGCCCTTGGCACAAACCAGTCAGGATTAAAGCGTTTGCCGTAATGGCCAGCTCTACGCTGTCTAAACCCAGCGCTTTGCCTAAACGCACCGTAGTTTCTTCAATGAGTTTACTTTCTGCGCCATGCTGCTGCATGATGCGACCAGCCTGCACCGCAACACGGCAGATACTAGTTTGCTGTTCTAAAGAGAGTGTACGAACCGGAGCCTGAACAGGCTCCGGAGAATGTCTAAACGAGCGTAACATTTAACGATCCAAGTAATACTACCACTGTAAGTAGCCTACTATGGTTGGTAAATAATCTCTACACCATGATCGTCATCATCATCGTCCCAATCATCATCATCTTCGTCATCCCAGTCCTCTTGATTGGCCTGGTCGATTTGCTGCTGATGATAGTCATCCCACTGGAACTTCACTTCTTCACGTTCTGCGATTTCTTCTTCAACCACAGGCAGCGTTTCAATGAATTGTCCAATGGCCTTACAAATATCTTTAGTGCCACTATTTTCAAGCGCAGAAATAGAGAAAACTTCACCTTGCCAATCTAGTGCTTCAATCACCTGCTGGCGGATTTCTTCTGCTTCATCTTCAAGCACCAAGTCCACTTTGTTAAATACCAACCAACGAGGCTTTTCAAACAGTTTTTCACTGTATTGCTCTAGTTCATTGATGATAGTCACTGCGTTTTCTGCAGGGTCACTGCCGTCTGCAGGTAATACATCCACAAGGTGTAATAACACTCGGCAACGCTCCAAGTGTTTCAAGAAGCGAACACCTAGTCCAGCTCCGTCAGCAGCGCCTTCAATTAAACCTGGGATATCAGCAATAACAAACCCACGGTTCTCAGATTGACGAACAACACCAAGGTTTGGAATTAAGGTGGTAAAAGGGTAATCAGCTACTTTAGGCTTAGCCGCAGAAACACTGCGAATAAAAGTCGACTTACCCGCATTAGGTAGGCCTAGCATACCTACGTCTGCAAGTAGCAAAAGCTCTAACTGAAGTTGTCTTACTTCACCTGGCGTGCCGTTAGACTTACGACGAGGAGCACGGTTAGTACTGCTCTTAAAACGGGTATTACCTAAGCCGTGAAAACCACCTTTTGCTACGAGTAAACGCTGCTTATGCTGGGTTAAATCACCCAGCAACTCGCCAGTATCTCGGTCGCGTGCTCGAGTACCAACGGGAACCGGTAACTCTAAGTCTTCACCGCGCCTTCCGGTACAGTTCGAGCCTTGGCCATTTTCGCCACGTTCCGCTTTGTGGAAACGTTCGAAACGGTAGTCAATTAGCGTGTTCAGGTTTTCATCCGCGACCAAATAAACACTACCGCCATCACCACCGTCGCCACCATCTGGGCCGCCACGAGGGACATATTTTTCACGGCGAAAGCTAATGGTGCCATTACCACCATCACCCGCATCAACTTTAATTACCGCTTCATCTACAAATTTCATTTTCTACTCCAGCATTATCGCTTAACTATAATGCACCACATCTATTAAGTAATAGAAATAGTGGCTTCTTGGAAAAAAAAAGCCCCGCTAGTAGCGGGGCTTTTTAAAGATCTAGTTGGAAGTTTATTCAGCTACGATGCTAACAAACTTACGGCTTTTAGGACCTTTTACTTCAAATTTCACTTTGCCTTCGGCAGTTGCGAAAAGAGTATGGTCTTTACCGATACCAACGTTTGAGCCCGCGTGGAACTTAGTACCACGTTGACGAACAATAATGCTACCCGCTAATACAGACTCGCCACCGAAACGCTTAACACCTAGGCGTTTGCTTTCCGAATCGCGACCGTTACGAGTACTACCACCAGCCTTTTTATGTGCCATGAGTATATTCCTCTAAATTAACCGTTAATGCCTGTAATGCGAACTTCAGTGAACCACTGACGGTGGCCCTGTTGCTTACGTGAATGCTTACGACGACGGAACTTAACGATTTTAACTTTATCGCCACGACCATGAGAAACAACTTCTGCTGTTACTTTGGTACCATCTACATAAGGTGCGCCTACTTGAACATCTTCGCCATTCGCAACTAGTAATACGTTATCAAATTCAACTGTTTCACCAGTCTCAACGTCTAGTTTCTCAAGGCGAAGTGTTTGACCTTCGGCCACACGGTGCTGTTTACCACCACTTTGGATAACCGCGTACATTTTCTTCAAACTCCGCTGTACACCTAGTATTTCAAGGTGTCTATAATTCTTAACAATGACGGCGGATTCTACGGAAAAAGATCCCTTCTAGCAAGGGGAAAATTGAAAAAGTTTAAAAATCACGCAAGCCTAAGAATTTTAGCCAGCGAAAGCTGCGTAAACACGGGAATTGAGATACTATTGCAACATTAAATTATCAAAATAAATTGCTGAATCATCGGCATTAACCTCTAATAAGATACTATGCAATTGGATGCGATAAAAAAGCTGTCTGATCAAGACATGTCTGCAGTAAACGAGTTGATCTTTAAAGAGCTCGAGTCAGATGTTGCCCTCATTAACCAAATCTCTTTCTATATCGTAAATAGCGGCGGTAAACGAATCCGTCCTTTATTGACGGTATTGGCTGCTAGAGCCTTAGGTTACCAACAACAGCAACACGTAAAGCTAGCCGCTATCATCGAGTTCATCCATACCTCTACCTTGTTACACGACGATGTGGTGGATGAATCTGAGTTGCGCCGCGGCAAAGATACGGCGAATGCTCGATTTGGTAATGCGGCCAGTGTGTTGGTTGGCGACTTTCTCTATTCTCGCTCCTTTCAGTTAATGACCCAACTGCAAAACCTCAAAGTCATGGATATTCTGGCTGACGCTACCAATGTCATTGCCGAAGGCGAAGTTTTACAGTTAATCAACTGTAACGACCCCGACACTGACGAGGCACGTTACTTTGAAGTCATCTACTGTAAAACGGCAAAACTGTTTGAAGCAGCCACGCGTTTAGCCGCTGTGATTGGCGAGCAGAGCCCTGAGGTAGAACTCGCCATGCAAGACTACGGCAAGTACTTAGGGACAGCCTTCCAAATAATGGACGATGTTCTTGATTACGTGGCAGACCAAGCGGAAATGGGCAAGAACGTGGGTGATGACCTTGCAGAAGGTAAACCCACTCTTCCGCTTATATTTGCAATGGATAAGGCTGAGCCAGCCGATAAAGCAGTGATCGCCGATGCCATCACTCAAGGTGGTTCACGTGATCAGCTAGAGACAATATTGGCTATTTTGGACAAAACCCAAGCCCTAGAATATTGCAGAGCTCGCGCAGCTGAAGAAGCGCAAAAAGCGATTGATGCCTTAAACATCATCGAAGATAGCGAGTATAAGCAAGCCTTAATGAGCTTAGCCAATATTGCCGCAGACCGCGCAGCTTAAACTAAAACAGATAGACACAAAAAAGGCTGCCATTGGCAGCCTTTTTTAATGCACTCGATTAACTACGAAAATGGATGACGTAAAATAATCGTTTCAACACGGTCAGGCCCTGTTGAAATAATATCAACCGGCACTTCTAACAGTTCTTCGATACGTGCAATATAGTTTAACGCAGCTTGTGGTAATTGCTCACGAGTGGTTACACCAAAGGTGTTTTCAGACCAACCTGGCATTGATTCATAGACTGGTTCAGCAACTTCGTAGCCTTCAGCAGCCATTGGCGGTACGCGAAGCTCTTTGCCATCAGGCATTCTGTAAGCAGTACAGATTTTAAGCTCTTCTAAACCATCTAGAACATCTAATTTAGTTAGGCATAAACCAGATAAACTATTGATTTGTACAGCACGACGCATAGTTACCGCATCCAACCAACCACAACGGCGCTTACGGCCAGTTGTTGCGCCAAACTCATGACCTTTAACACCTAGGTGTTGGCCAATATCATCGTCTAGCTCGGTAGGGAATGGACCTGAACCTACACGCGTTGTGTAAGCCTTGGTAATGCCTAATACGTAATCTAAGTGGCAAGGGCCAAACCCGCTTCCTGTCGCAACACCACCAGCAGTAGTATTAGACGAGGTTACAAACGGATAAGTACCGTGGTCAATATCAAGCAAGGTACCTTGAGCACCTTCAAACATGATTGAATCACCGCGGCGGCGCGCCTGATCAAGCATATCAGTAACATCCGTTACCATAGCTGTAATCACTGGTGCCATTTTAGTCATTTGCTCAAGCACTTCGTCATAACTTACGCTTGGCGCGTCATAGTAATGATTAAGTTGGAAGTTATGGTATTCCATCACTTCTTTTAGCTTGGTAGCAAATTGCTCCATGTCGAACAAATCACCGATGCGTAAACCGCGACGAGCAACTTTATCTTCATAAGCAGGACCAATACCACGACCAGTAGTACCAATTGCGTTTTTGCCTCGCGCTTTTTCACGCGCCATGTCTAAGGCAACATGGTAAGGCAAAATAAGAGGACAAGCTTCACTGATTACCAGGCGTTCTTTTACTGGAACGCCACGCTCTTCGAGCATAGCCATTTCTTTAAATAGCGCATCAGGAGCCAGTACTACGCCATTACCAATAACACAGGTAACGTTATCGCGAAGAACACCAGATGGTATTAAGTGGAGGACGGTTTTTTCGCCGTCAATAACTAAGGTGTGACCAGCATTGTGACCGCCTTGATAGCGAACCACATAGCTTGATTTGTCGGTAAGTAAGTCAACGATCTTACCTTTGCCTTCGTCTCCCCATTGGGAGCCAAGGATCACTACGTTCTTTCCCATTGTCTTTTGTCGTCTCAGTTAAAAAGCGATTCTAGCAGAAATCGGACAGTCAAGGGGTGCAAGTTATACCGATTTTCTATGCCAAGGTCAAAGATTAATCACATAGAAGAGTATAATAGAAACACCCACCAAGCTAAGACCAATCTGCCTAATATTGCTCGCTGGCATTGCTGAAATTAATTTTAGTAGGCGTTTCCAGCGCTTAGGAAATAACAAAGGCCCTAAGCCTTCCATTAGGCATACTAGAGCCAGAGCTAATAAAATTGAATCAGTCATAAAAAAGCCCAGTATAAAACTGGGCCCTCAGTGTTATGGTTTCGCAGGTTCTTTCATATAACGGAAGAATTCGCTGTCTGGTTCTAACACCATTACGTCTCCGCCATTATCAAAACTGGTGCGATAAGCCATTAAACTACGCCAGAACTTATAGAACTCAGGGTTCTTAGTAAACGCGTCAGCATAAACTTTAGCAGCGGTAGCATCACCTTCACCACGCATTTCACGTCCACGCTTATCAGCATCAGCCAATAACACGTTTACGCGACGGTCAACATTGGCACGAATGATTTCGGCTTGCTCTTGACCTTGCGAACGGTGCTCTTTAGCAACCGCTAAACGCTCTGCTCGCATACGTTGGTAAATACTACTACTTACCTCGTCTGGTAAGTTGATTTGCTTAATACGTACGTCGGTAACTTCAATACCTATCTCTGAAGAACGCGCCATACGTTTTAAGGCATCTTCCATAACTTGACCACGTTCACCAGAAACGATGTCGCGAATAGTACGCGCACCAATCTCGCTACGCAGACCGTTATTGATTTTACGTTTTAATAGTGATTCAGCTTGAATAACCGAACCACCTGTCGATAGGTAGAATTGAGAAAAGTCTGCAATTCGCCATTTTACGTAAGAATCAATGATTAAGTCTTTTTTCTCAGAGGTTACAAAGCGGTCTGCATTCCCATCAAGGGTTTGAATACGCGCATCCAAAGTACGTACAGAATCAATAAACGGTACTTTAAATTGCAAGCCTGGTGAATAAACCTTGGTATCACCTTCAGCGGTACGTTTTACTTTACCAAACTGAATAACAATCCCGCGCTCACCTTCTTGAACCACAAATATCGAAGAGTAGCCCACTAACAAGGCTAAAATTACGCCAAAAATAGCTAACTGTTTCATGGCTTAGTTTCTCCCCGAAGTAGTGCGTTCACTGCTTCTAATATTAGAAGATGAAGGACGAGAAGGAATTGAACTGGCTGGTTCAGAACTAATCGTTGAAGACTTGCTGCTAGAGCTAGACTTGCGCTGAGTAGGCTGTTGACCCTGGTCCATTAACTTATCGATAGGTAAATACAACATGTTGCTGTTGTTTGACGCATCAATCAACACCTTGTTCGACTTACCATAAATTTCTTCCATCGTTTCTAAATACAAACGGTGGCGAGTTACGTCTGGTGCAGATTCATATTCAGGCAGTAACAGTTCAAAACGTGCCACTTCACCCTGCGCTCTTAACACAATCTGCTCTTGGTAACCCTGAGCTTCTTGCTCAATACGCTGAACTCGACCACGGGCTCGTGGTTCAATTTCACGTTGATAAGCTTCAGCTTCACGAATGAAACGTTGCTCATCTTCTTGGGCAGAAATCGCGTCATCAAAGGCATCTTTTACTTCTTCCGGCGGACGAGCCGGTAGGAAGTTAACGTCAACCACTTCGATACCTAAATTGTAAGGTTCGATGATCTTATTCAGTAATTCTTCGGTTTCGCTTCTTACTACTTCGCGACCGGTTGTTAAAATGTCATCCATTGTTGTATGACCGATAACGTAGCGCAGTGCGCTGTCGGTAGCTTGCGCCAAACTGTCATCTGGAGCAGTTACGCTAAATAAGTAGTTATGCGGTTGAATAACCTTATATTGAACATCCATTTCAACGCGAACTACGTTCTCGTCTTCTGTCAACATAAAGCCCGATGCAGGCAATGAACGAATTGCCTCTACATCTACCGGAATAACTTCTTGAACAAAGGTAGCTTTCCAATTTAGACCAGGCCCAACAGGACCAGCTTCCGCATCGTACTTACCAAAGGTAAGCTTAACGCCTTGTTCAGCTTCTTTAATGGTGTAGAAACCACTTGCTACCCAAATAACGGCCAAGATCACTAGCACAACAGCAATACCAAAGCCGCTAACACCGCCGCCACCGCCAACCGATGGTTTCTTGCCGCCGCCAAAGATACCGCCAAACTTACGAGTAAGTTTGGTGATCACTTCATCTAAATCAGGGGGACCCTGATTTCCATTTTTATTGTTATTGCCCCAAGGGTCACGGTCACCGCCGCCACCTTTGTTGCCAGGCTCATTCCAGGCCATCTGTGTCTCCAGAAGTTAAAGTTAATGCCTACTCACATTGAGCAATAAAACTTTCTAAATTATGGTCAAATTGCTTATCCAACCGCTGCCAAGCAATAGCATCTAATCGAATATCAACAACGATATTTCCTTCATCGTCTAAGCGTTCACCTGCTACGCAGTCTAACTGATATAGACGACTACGCAAGCGACCTTCGCTTGGTGGTAAACGCAAAGTGTGGTTAACCATTTCACCAACTAAACGTTCGCTGATTGCCTTGTACAAAAGTGGCAACCCTTCTCCCGTTAACGCTGATACCCACACTTTTTGGGGTAAACCTTCTTCATCACGCTCTATGCGTGGAGCCATATCGGGATGCTGGTCAACTTTGTTGAATACCTGCAAAAATGGGATTTCTCCCGCGCCGATCTCTTCTAATACTACCTCAACCTGTTCGATATTCTCAGCCATTCTTTCATCACTACAATCAATCACATGTAATAATAGTTGAGCTTCACGTGTTTCGGTTAAAGTCGCTTTAAATGCTGCGACTAAATCATGAGGAAGGTGGCGAATAAAACCTACCGTATCAGCAAGAATTACCTTGCCTACGTCCTCAATGTCTATTTTTCTTAAGGTTGGGTCCAACGTTGCAAACAATTGGTCAGCAGCATATACCTTGGATTCGGTGATTTGATTAAACAATGTGGATTTACCCGCATTGGTATAACCCGCTAACGAAACCGTGGGTAATTCTGCGCGCTGCCTGGCTCTGCGCCCTTGCTCTCGCTGTTTACCTACTTTCTCTAAACGCTGTTGAATTTGTTTAATACGCGCCCGAAGTAAACGGCGATCTGTTTCTAGTTGCGTTTCACCTGGCCCACGTAAGCCAATCCCACCTTTTTGTCTTTCTAGGTGAGTCCAGCCGCGAATCAGTCGAGATGACATATGCCGTAACTGCGCCAGTTCTACCTGTAACTTACCTTCGTGGGTACGTGCGCGTTGAGCAAATATGTCTAATATGAGGGTTGTACGATCAAGTACCCGAGCCTCACAGAGCATTTCTAGATTTCGCTCTTGTGCTGGCGATAAAGCGTGATTAAAAATAATCACATCCGCTTGGGCACTTTTAACACATTCGGCAATTTCTTCAGCTTTACCCGCACCCACAAAATATTTGGGATGAGGGGAAACTCGGCTACCGGTGATGGTAGCAACTGCGTTAACGCCTGCAGAACTGACTAACATCTTCAGTTCTTGCAGGTCTTCTCGCTCATCTTCGTCATTAAAGTTTACATGGACTAAGATGGCTTGTTCACCTGCTTCATAACGGTCAAACAAGCTTTTCTACTCCTTGGTAGTCACCAAGGCTAAGGTGCCTTCGCAATATTCTACTCTTCGGTTTTGGTTTCGCCAGGTACTGGGGTGTGGTGTGGAACAGCGCGCGCTGGAACCACAGTAGAGATAGCATGTTTATATACCATCTGGCTGACAGTGTTTTTCAACAAGATAACAAACTGATCAAATGATTCAACTTGGCCTTGCAACTTAATACCGTTTACTAAATAAATTGAAACGGGAATGCGTTCACGTCGTAACGCATTCAAAAATGGGTCTTGTAATGATTGCCCCTTCGCCATGTTATTGTTCCTTTTTTCTTATTAATTAATTGGCACAGATCAAATTCGATTATATACCACTAAGTTGGAGCCTTATAGCGACATTTTCAAGTATCACTTAGCGATTTAGTAATAATTTTGTTGTTTTCCGGGTTTGCGCTTTCTAACCAGGTCAACGATGACCACGATTTTAACCAGTTCATTTGCTTCTTGGCTAACTGCCTAGTGGCTACAACGCTGCGAAAAACCATTTCATCGTAATCTATTTCACCACTGAGGTATTGCCACATTTGGCGATACCCTACGCTACGCATTGAGGGTAGGCTTAAATCCAAATCTCCTCTTTGCATCAGCGCTTTGACCTCAGCTTCGAAACCAAGTTCCAGCATAATTGTAAATCGTTGTTCAATGAGACTGTGCAACTGCGCTTTTTCTTTCGGCACAATAGCAAATTGATGCACTTTAAATGGCAACTCAGGCAGTGGCTGCTGATTAATCTCGGTTAAAGATTTCCCCCTCAGGCGGTAAACTTCAATTGCCCGCATCAAACGCTGGTGATCATTAACGCTAATTCTGGCTGCACTTACTGGATCAAAACCTGCTAGTTGCTGATGCAAAAGCTCCCAGGAGCCTAATGCAGCTTCTTGCTGAATTTGTTCACGCAACAACGGATTTGCTTCAGGTAAGTCAGCAATGCCTTCCACTAAGGCTTTAAAATACAACATGGTTCCCCCCACCAATAAGGGGATGTTACCGCGCTGATGAATCTCACTGATTTTTGCTAACGCATCTTTACGAAAGTCTGCTGCAGAATAAACCGCAGTAGGGTCGCAAATATCAATTAAAGCATGAGGCGCCAAGGCTTGTTCTTTCGCAGTTGGTTTAGCGGTGCCAATATCCATTCCACGATAAATTAGCGCGGAATCGACACTGATTAACTCAAAACCTTGTTGTTGATGAAGCTCAATAGCTAGCGAGGTTTTACCCGACGCCGTTGGACCCATCAACGTAACAACCGGCAATGTATTACTCATTGGCAAACCCCGCGATACAAGGAGATAAATCCACTGGTCGCCATAATGTATTTGGTAGCTCATCGGCATAAATTTGCTGTAAGCCCTGACAACACTCCACTGCCTGCTGCCAAGCAAAATCATTAGGTTTATTTTGCAGTTTGATCAAACCACTTAACAAGGCCTCTGGTTGTTGCCATTCGCTATCGGGTAATTGGCTCATCGCCAACAACAGGCTAGGTATCAACAAGGCAAAATCCACTTTTCTGAATAGCTTGGGGACTTCAGCAACAATTAGCTGTTGCTTGTTTACTAAGTTAAAACTAAAACCTAAACGACGCAGTGAATCGTTTTGTTGTTTAACTAAACGGAGTAAATCTGGCTCAATATTTAGCTTTAGTGGCAATAACAGCGGAACACTATCTAAACCTTGCTGCCATTGCTCTAACGCCTGCTTAAACGCTAAATGCTGCTGGCTTGCCCACACATCAATCATCACAAGTTGCTGTTGGTGGCGAGCCAATAAGTAGCCATTAGCGTCTAAATGCAGCGGGTATAGTACTGACTCAGCCGCAGACTTTACAGCAGGTGAAGCTGAGTTGGATGTAAAACTAGCACTAGTATTTAGCCATTGATTGTTCGCATTTAGTTCTTGAACGCTAGGTGGCTCTGCACGATGTAAGTTTGATTGGTAAACATGTCGATTATCTCCGCCCGTGCTGACACTTGTTGGTGACGACGCCCGTGGAGCGGGTGTTGCGGTGTAACCATGAGAAACACTTGGCGTAGAAAAATCATCATCACTTGTTTCATTCGTCCAGTGAGAATCTAGCTCTGCGGTTTGATTCGCTTGAGGGATTTTGCTTAAGGCCGATCCCAATACTTGAACAATATAGTCATGCACCAAACGGGCTTGATGAAATCGCACTTCGTGCTTAGCAGGATGAACATTTACATCTACTTGGTCTAAAGGCAGCTCTAAATACAAAACATAACAAGCATGCTGGTCATCACCCAGATACGGCGCGAAAGCTTGGCGAATTGCGTGTTGTAGTAGCTTGTCACGCATCATTCGACCATTTACATAAAAGTACTGCTGGTCGTTTTGGGCGCGGGCCACTTCAGGTAAACCCAACCAACCATGTAAACGTAGCTGATCATGCTGATTGTCTAGATGCAAACAATGGTGAGTAAATGGCACACCCAAAACCGTACTTACTCGCTTTAACTGCTTATCGAGCTCTTTAGAAATACGGTATTGGCGAATCAATTTACCATTGTGTTTTAAGCTTACCGCCACATCAAAACGGCTCAAGGCTAAGCGCTTTAACAACTCATCGATATGAGAAAACTCGGTCTTTTCGGTGCGTAAAAACTTACGCCGCGCGGGCGTATTAAAAAACAAATCTAATACTTCTACAGAACTGCCTACTGGATGAGCACAGGGCTGCAAACTTACTTGCATATCTCGACCGGCTGCTTGGGCCTGCCAAGCCTGCTCTTGCTCTACAGTACGCGAGCTTAAACTCAAGCGCGATACCGAGCTAATACTGGCGAGCGCTTCACCACGAAAACCTAGCGTTGCAATGGCACTTAAATCATCAAGATTATCTATTTTACTGGTAGCGTGACGACTTAATGCAAGACTTAACTCGTCTTTAACAATGCCTGAACCGTTGTCTCGAATAAGAATTCGTTTAGCGCCGCCTTTATCTATTTCTATATCGATACGAGTGGCACCGGCATCCAAGCAGTTTTCAATCAGCTCTTTAACCACTGACGCTGGGCGCTCAACCACTTCACCCGCGGCTATTT
This sequence comes from Agarivorans sp. 1_MG-2023, assembly GCF_030548385.1. NCBI lineage: Bacteria > Pseudomonadati > Pseudomonadota > Gammaproteobacteria > Alteromonadales > Alteromonadaceae > Agarivorans > Agarivorans sp. 1_MG-2023. The sequence goes on from NZ_JAUOSJ010000022.1 coordinate 28,287, forward strand.
GGTTAGCCAACTGCGCTGGCAGTATTTGAATAGCCATTTAACTGTTAGGAATGGTCAGCACTTGACCAATTTTTAAAGTATTAGAAGATAGTTTATTGGCTTTTTTCAAGCCCGCCACGCTGGTATTATAACGCGCAGCTAATACCGACAAAGACTCACCTTTTTTCACGGTGTGTTTTCTCACTCCGTAGGTTTGAGCATACAGCGTCCCGGCAAGAGGCTTGGCACGGTAATGGGCTTTAATACCTTTAACCACGGCTTTAGCAATGCGCTCTTGATGATTGCCAGTTTTAAGCAGCTTCTCTTCGTTATGGTTGGTAATAAAGCCAGCCTCTACCAAGATAGAAGGAATATCAGGAGACTTAAGCACCGCTAAGCTTGCATGTTCAGGGCGCTTCTTATGCAAACTGGTTACCTTACCCAACTCGCTCAATACTTTTTTGGCCACCTCGTAGGCGGTATTCATCGAATAGTCCATCTGCATATCAATTAATGCAAAGTTAAGGTGGGCATCATTTTCTACACTGCCCATTACCTCGCCTACTCCGCCTAGCAAATCTGACTCAGCTTCGTGATCTTCTAAATGTCGACCTACTTCACTTTTGGCTCGGCGAGTAGACACCACCCAAACAGACGCGCCTTTTGGTTGTGAAGAGGTAAAGCCATCAGCATGAATTGAGACTAAAAAGTCTGCTTTATTTTTGCGGGCGATTTGCGAGCGTTTGTTCAAATTAACAAAGTAATCGCCTTCGCGAACTAACACCGCTTTTAGGCCCTTTTCTTGATTAATCAAACGCTGAGCGCGCTTTGCTATCGCTAAGGTAATATTTTTCTCGTAAGTTCTGCGGTAACCAATTGCGCCTGGGTCTTCGCCACCATGGCCTGCATCAATGGCAATAATGATGTCTCTATTTCCGGCTAACTGCTGTTGGTTTTTCGCTTTGGATATTTGCTGCTGTTTTTTCTTGGTTTGAGCTGTACCTACTTTGTCTGGCAAATCAATCACTAAGCGGTGGCCGTAGTTGCCGGTAGGTTTTAACGCAAAGATAGTAGGGTTAACCGCCTGACTAAGCTCAATGACTAAACGGTAATCACCTTTCGCCTTTGGAGTACTGGCTCGGATTTTATTAACCAATGAGCCCGATAGTTCTACCTTACTTAGCTCAGCCAGCATTTTGCTGTTTTCTAAATCCAGTACCAAGCGATTCGGCGTGGTGAGGTTGAAGTGTTTAAACTCAGGTGCGCCCGACAAGTCTAATACAATACGCGTATTATCCGGGCTGCTCCACACTCGTACCCCAGATACATTTGCATTAGCCATCGCTAAGCCACATACAAAATACAAAAATAAGCCCATCCAAGGGCTCAATTTAAGGCTATGCACCATGTTTACTTAACCACTCCACAATCTCTATTCCTTGCTCACTAAAAGCTTTTACTACTGCGCTACGTTGCTCTCCGCGGTAGACCAGCTCAACCTGCAAATCAGCCTCAGGCAAAAAGCCTTGTCCTTTTTCTGGCCACTCCACCAAACATAGACAGTCGTCGGCAAAATAATCTCGAATGCCAATAAACTCTAACTCTTCGGGGTCTGCCAAGCGATACAAATCAAAATGATTAACCCGCCAAGTATCTAGTTGATAAGGTTCCACCAAAGTGTAAGTGGGACTTTTCACCTTACCTTTGTGCCCTTTTCCTTGAATAAAGCCTCGAGTAAGGGTGGTTTTACCCGCGCCAAGCTCGCCCTCTAAGTAAATAACACTTGCTTGCTGGCAGGCTTTTGCCAGTAACTCACCTAAGGCAACAGTTGCATCTGCGTCGTTTAGTTCAATTTGCCACGTTTTCATTACAGTTCTGGATTCACTAATTGTCTTATATAAGGCATCAAGTCTGAGGCTAACATGCCTCTCTCGCCTTGCGCTGCGGCTAGATCTCCAGCCATTCCATGAATACTCACCCCAAGGCAGGCGATATCAAATAACGAATGCTGCACTGCAAATTGGGCCATTAAGCCGCCGATTATACCAGACAAAACATCTCCCATCCCACCAGATGCCATGCCTGGATTACCAACATTACAAATTTTTACTTTGCCGTCATTCCCAGCAATGATGGTTCCAGCACCTTTAAGCACACAAACGCCACCAAAAGCTTGCTGGATATGGCGTGCAGCTGCAATTCTATCACCCTCAATATCTGCCACAGAGCAAGCTAACAGTCTCGCAGCTTCACCTGGGTGTGGAGTCAAAACCCAATCATTTCGACGCAGCGGCGCTAGTGCTAAAAGATTAAGCCCGTCGGCATCAACCAAACAATGTACAGTTTGCGTAAAGGTTTCAGTTAGCAGCAATTTCGCCCATTGATCTTGGCCGAGCCCTGGGCCTATCACGACACAGCGGGCTGGCTTCAGTGATTCAGCCAATAGCTTTGTGTGTTCAAGCCCTATACCCGCTACCATTAATTCGGGGCGACCAGCGCTAACGACCGGTGAATTCTCAGAGTGAGTGAATACATTGACCAAACCCGCACCGGTTCGCAAGCTGGCTTCGGCGGCCATGCGAATAGCCCCTGGCATGCCTTTGTTTCCGCCCACCATAGCCAATCGGCCAAATTGTCCTTTATGTGCTGTTTTAGAACGGCGCTGCAGCATTTGAGTTAATTCGCTCACCTCAACCCGCGAAACATCACTTACATTGTATTTCTCAAATTGTTGATCAATACCCAAACCAGCAAATACCAACTCACCGACATATTCCGCTGCATGGCCGGTAAACAAACCTTGTTTGGCGGCGATAAAGGTAATGGTGGCATTCGCGCTGATGACTGCGCCTAAGTTACGACCAGTATTGGCACACAAACCTGAGGGTAAATCTAAACTCAACACTGGCGCAGTAGCGAGGTTCACCTTGGCAAATAAGTCACATAAAGGCTGACGAAGCGAGCCGGTGATACCGGTGCCTAATACACCATCAACAATCACGTCGCACTGCCAGTCAAGCTCATCCAATGTCTCAAGCTTACCGCCGGCAGCTACCCAAGCATCTTTTGCCGCACCAGCTTCACTGGGCTTGCCTGTTGTGCTACCAAGATCAATCACTTGAACTTGCTGACCAGACTGTTTCGCTAAACGAGCAACTACGTAAGCATCGCCACCATTGTTGCCGCCACCCGCTAAAACCAATAGTTTTTGCGCACCTGGCCAAGCACTCTGCAAATATTCAAAAGCGGCTTGTCCGGCCCGCTCCATCAGCAGTGACAAACTAATACCTAGCTTATCGGCAATCACGGCCTCTTGGCTTTTCACTACTTCGGCGCGCCATAAAGTCTGTGGTAAACTGTAAGAAAATAAATCGTGCTTTTGAGCCATGCCCATACCAACCGAAATTGACCTAAAACAGCTTGTTCAACATATCAAGCTGACCGCTAAATCGCTAGGTTTTCAACAGATCGGCATAACAGATGTGGATCTTAGTCAACATCATCAATCTGTGGAGCAATGGCTAGCTAAAGACTACCACGGCGAAATGGACTATCTAGCGCGAAACCTCGAGCTACGTAAACACCCCGAACTATTACACGAAGGCACTCAACGGATTATTTCTGTGCGCATGGACTACTTGCCCGAAGATGCAAAGTTTGCCCAAAGCCTAAGTAAAACCGAACAAGCCTACATAAGCCGTTATGCATTGGGCCGCGACTATCACAAGCTAATGCGCAAACGCCTGAACCACTTAGGTAAAGCGATTAATGATTACTGCGAACAGCAGCTAAATATGCGCCCTTTTGTGGACTCTGCGCCAGTAATGGAACGCCAGTTAGCCAGCAAAGCTGGATTGGGTTGGACCGGTAAACACACCTTGGTGATTAATCAAGATGCGGGCTCTTGGTTTTTCTTAGGTGAGCTATTTGTAGATTTACCGCTGCCCATTGACCAACCGGTTGAAGAGCAGTGCGGGGATTGCGTAGCCTGTATCACCATTTGCCCAACTCAAGCGATTGTTGAGCCATATCAAGTAGACGCACGCCGCTGTATTTCTTACCTCACCATTGAATACGACGGTGTCATAGATGAAGAACTGCGCCCCCTGATGGGCAATCGTATTTATGGTTGCGACGACTGTCAATTGGCCTGCCCTTGGAACCGTTACGCACAGCTAACCCAAGAAGCTGATTTTGCTGCCCGCGAACAGCTCGACCAACCCACGCTATTACAACTTTTTGCATGGACAGAAACAGAGTTTCTTAAGAAAACCGAAGGATCCCCCATTCGTCGTATTGGCCACCAGCAATGGTTGCGCAACATAGCCATTGCCTTAGGTAATGCCAGTTACTCAGAACAAGCCATTCAAGACTTACAGTCAAAACAAGATGTTAGCGACGTTGTACAAGAGCATATTGAGTGGGCCATTAAGCAACAACTGGCCAAAGCCAGCAAAGCTTCACGAAAAACCGCACGTTTGATCCGTATTATAGAAAAAGGATTAACTCGCGATGCTTAATGCCCTGAGCCATTAAGTTCTGTTACACTTTTTTAGAATAAAATAATGGGAAGCAGCTCATGCACTTACTTGGCGTTGATATAGGTGGCACAGGCATTAAGGCCGCCATCGTTGATTCAAATACGGGTCAGTTGATTAGTGAACGACACCGCATCGCAACACCACAACCAGCCACTCCTCAGGCGGTTGCCACCTGCTTAAAAGAAATGGTTGAGCACTTTGCTTGGCAAGGGCCTATTGGCTGCGGCTTCCCGGCTACGGTGAGTCATGGTGTGGCGCAAACCGCTTCTAACATCGATAAAAGCTGGATTGGCACCAATGTTGAAGCCTTGTTTTCAGAGTATACCGATTGCCCCTGCTATGTGGTAAACGACGCAGACGCCGCAGGCATGGCTGAAATGGCTTTTGGTGCAGGTGTAAATCATCAAGGTGTGGTGGCAATTATTACCGTAGGTACCGGCTTAGGCAGTGCCGTTTTTGTCAATGGTGAGCTATTACCTAATACCGAATTTGGTCATATTATCCTTGAGGGAAAAGTAGCCGAGCATTATGCCAGTGCCCGAGTGCGAGAAACCGAAGAGCTTAGCTGGAAAAAGTGGGGCAAACGCTTCAACTTATATTTACAACGCTTAGAGTTTTTAATGTCGCCCGATTGTTTCATTATTGGCGGTGGGGCCAGCAAAAAGTTTGATAAATACTCAGAGCAACTGGCCCTAAAAGCGGAAGCTCTGCCAGCTCAAGGCTTAAACCAAGCAGGCATTGTAGGCGCGGCCATGTACGCGCAGCATCAATGTTAACTATTTAAGAATATCTCCGCTTAAATAGGCCTTACGCAAAGGTTCATCAAAGCGCTCTATACTATATCGCAGCAACTCTCGAGGAAGTTGATTGAGATGTTGCTGCAAAAATCCTTCAACAGCATGTTGATTTCGTTTGGCTAACTCTCGCAGCATCCAGCCCACCGCTTTATGCATTAATGGATGGTGATGAGTGCGAAAGCGTTCGGCTAAAGATAACGTCAGCTGGCTGTCATTTTGTCGAATGTAATAAAAACAACTCACCATGGCAATGCGTTGCTGCCACATACTGTCACTTGCAGCGAACCTTTCTAACAAATCCTTATCTTGCTGTTGCCAAATATACGGGCCGATGATTTTGGGCGCCGAGCAATCTACCAAATCCCAGTTATTCACCCATTGGACATGCTGCAAATAAAAATCAATTACCTGCTGTTGCTGACTCCGTGTCTTTGATTTTTGATAATGGCTACACAACACCACCAAGGCAAAAAAGCGTTCCTCATGAAACGCCGAGCTAATTAGCTCATCCAACTCTTCTATGGCTAGCGGATAAGTTTTAGCAACCTTGCGAATATCGGGAACACGAATACCTAAAAACTGGTCACCTTCTCCGTATCCACCCGCGTAGGCTTGAAAGTATCGAGGGATAAAAGCGGCCTTTTCAGCATCGGCATGTTTACGAAGCGCTTGTTTTATTTGAGCAAGCTGATCCATCGAATGCCTAGTTATTAAAGAAAGATATTCTGCTAGCTTAATGCAAAGAGCCAAAAATGTTTATTCCAGGCAATAAAAAAGCCCCGCATCAGTGATGCAGGGCTTTAATTTGGAGCGGCACATCAGGTTCGAACTGATGACCTCAACCTTGGCAAGGTTGCGCTCTACCAACTGAGCTAG